>JAEXKM010000381.1 GCA_023445705.1 Pseudomonadota bacterium | reverse complement strand
CATGCAACGCGCCGACATCGCCGACGTCGGCCACGCACCGACCCTAGAGGAACCGGCTTCCCAGGCGGCTCTGGACGCCTTCCTGGCCGCCGCGCCCTAGAGCCCCGCGACCTTGGCGAGGTTCGGTTTCGGGATCGCCGAGACGAAGGCGCCCTGGGCGTTGGCCTTGTCGCGCGCAAGCTCGGCCCAGGCCGCTGCAAAGCCCGTCGGCGTCGCCTTCGACGGCGCGGCCAGGGCGAAGCTGGCCTTGCGCCCGGTCAGGGCGGCGGTGAGCGCCGCCCACAGGTCGAGGTCCTCGGCAGGCGCCTCGTCGCCCTCTGGCGGGCGGCCCGCGGCGATGCGCGCCGCGATGGTCGCCACCGCGCGATTGTCCATCTGGATGGAGACCTCGCCGGCAGGCGCGTCTTTCAGCGCCGCGATCAGTCCCGAAAGCGCGATGCGGTCGGGAGTGACATAGCGCGCGCCGCCCGCCTGGCCCGTAGCCGCGCCCGCGCTTGCCCGGACATAGGCCCAGCCTCCGCACTTGAAGGCCGCATGGTGGCTGGTCTGGATCCAGATGCGCGTGGTCATGGGCGCAGGTCTATCGGCCTATCGTCCGCGCAGGGGAAGAGCCTGGGTGTTCTTCACCTCGGAAAGCGCGACCGTGGAGTGAATCTCCTGGATCGTCGGCAAGGTCAGCAGCCGGCCGAACACGAACTGTTCGTAGGCGCGCATGTCGCGGGTCACGATCCGCAGCATGAAGTCGAAGGCGCCCAGGATCGTGTAGCACTCCATCACCTCTGGAAACTCGGCGATGGCTTCCGAAAACTCCGCCACATTGGCGCGGCCGTGGGCTGAAAGCCGGACGTTGGCGAAGACCACCGCGTTAAAGCCCAGCTTCTCGGCGTCCAGCCGGGTGATCTGGTCCCTGACATAGCCTGCCTCCTTCAGCCGATTGAGGCGGCGCCAGCAGGGCGACTGGGAAAGACCGACCTGTTCGGCCAGCTCTGCGGTCGAGAGCGAGGCGTCCTTCTGCACGGCCTCTAGGATACGCAGGTCCAACTCATCGAGATCGGACAAGAACGCACTCCAGAACAATTTAATTCGCCCACGAGGCGAATCTCGCCGCGGGTTGATACGATTCCAAAAATCACGACCATCATAAGCCGGATATCAGCATAATTCGAGATCATACGATCCAATGCAGATACTCAATCGACCAAGCTTGCCCGGCCCTCTCGCCTTAAGTTGCGAGCATGAGCGAGACCAAGGCCGACCTTGAGCCGCCTCGCGGGGCGGCCGCCGATTGGACCATTCCCCAGGACTGGGCGGCCTATACCCCCGCAGAGCACGCCATGTGGGACAAGCTGTTCGCCCGCCAGGCCGCCATGCTGCCCAACCGGGTGACGCCGGCCTTCATGAAGGGGCTGGACGTTCTTCGGCTCTCCAAGCCCGGTGTCCCGGACTTCGAGGAGCTTTCCGAGCGCCTGCAGAAGCTGACCGGCTGGTCGGTGGTCGCGGTTCCGGGCCTGGTCCCCGACGATGTCTTCTTCGAACACATGGCCAACCGCCGTTTCGTCGCGGGCCGGTTCATCCGCAAGCCCCACGAGATCGACTACCTGCAGGAGCCCGACGTCTTTCACGACGTCTTCGGGCACGTGCCCCTGCTGGCCGACCCCGTGTTCGCCGACTACATGCAGGCTTATGGCGAGGGCGGCCTGCGCTCACTGAAGTTCGGGGCCTTGCACAAGCTGGCCAGGCTCTACTGGTACACGGTCGAATTCGGCCTGATCCGCGAGCAAGGGAAGCTGCACCTCTATGGCGCGGGCATCGTTTCCAGCTACGGCGAGTCGATCTTCGCCCTGGACGACCCTTCGCCCAACCGGGTCGGCTTCGACCTGAAGCGGGTGATGCGCACGAACTACAAGATCGACGACTACCAGCAGACCTACTTCGTCATCGACAGCTTCGAGGACCTGCTGCGCCAGACGCTGGAGACCGACTTCGCGCCGCTCTATCGCGAACTGGAGACCGCCCCGGACCTGGCCACCGACGCCCTTGAGGACGGCGACCGTGTCTTCACGGCCGGATCCCAGGAATATGCGAGGTCCAAGGCCAAGCTCGGCTAGCGCGAGCCGGACTTGGTCGCCATGATCCGCCCCAACAAGAAAAGGGGGAACATCATGGGCGCGACCAGCAACCACACCAGCGTCGAAAAGCTCAACCAGGCCAATGAGGGCAAGCTGCCCGGCCACCTGGGCCTGACCATCACCGAAGTCGAGGACGGCAAGGTCGTCGGCCGCTTCAAGGTGCGGCAGGACCTGGTGGCGCACACGGGATACCTGCTCGCGGGAGCGGTGCTGTCGGTGGCCGATATCCTCTGCGCCTATGGCGTCTCGACCGCCTGGCCGGACGGGGCGAACGGGTTCACCACCGCCGAGGTGAAGGCCAATTTCGTCGGCACCCTGCGCGAGGGCGAAGCGATCTGCACCGCCAGCCTGCTGCATGGCGGACGGACCACCCAGGTGTGGGACGCGCGGGTCGAAGACGCCGCCACGGGCAAGTTGATGGCCGCCTTCCGCTGCACCCAGATCATCCTCTATCCCCGCGCCTAGACGCCGAGCGGAAACAATGCACCCTATGCGCGCGCAGCGTGTTGGGAGCATCAGATGCGGTTGTGGTCGGCGGCTTTGGCGGGGGTCCTGGCGCTGAGCGTTTGTGAGCCGACGCTCGCCCAGGGATCGAAGGTCAGTTCCGCCGCCGACCTGGCGCGACAGGCCGACAAGCTCAAGCCGGGCCAGTGGATCTGGGCGCCGGAAGCGAGCCCCACCGGGACGGTGATCGTCTATGTCGACCTGACCCGGCAGCTCGCGACCGTCTACCGCAACGGGGTGCGGATCGCCGTCAGCACTATCTCGTCGGGCAAGCCCGGCCATGAGACCCCGACGGGGGTGTTCCAGATCCTTCAGAAGGACAAGGACCACCACTCGAACGCCTATAACAACGCGCCCATGCCCTATCAGGAGCGGCTGACCTGGGATGGGGTGGCGCTGCATGCCGGCGGCCTCCCGGGCTATCCCGAAAGCCACGGCTGCATTCACCTGCCCTACGAGTTCGCCAAGCTGCTGTTCGGAACCACGTCCATGGGCGGGACGGTCATCGTCGCCGGCCGCCACGGCGACCCGATCCGCGCGGACGCAGGCGGCGTGCTGGCGCCGGCCAAGGTCTCCGACCACGAGCGGCTCGAACTGGCGGGCAACCAGGACTATCGCTGGCGGCCGGAGCTTTCGACGAGCGGGCCAGTCTCAGTCGTCATCTCCCGTACTGACCGGCAGGCGGTCGTGCTGCGAAACGGCGTCGAGATCGGCCGCGCCCATGCCACGATCGAAGGCGACTCTTCCGGCGTGCGGGTGGCGACCCTGACCACCAGCAAGACCGGCGCGCCCCAATGGATCATGGTGGGCGTGCCGGGCGGCGACGCTGACGCGGGGCGGCCGGTCGACGCCAACGAACTGGACCGCCTGAAGGTCCCTCACGGCTTCATGGAGGACGTGCAGGCGATCATGACGCCGGGCTCCACCGTGCTGGTCACCGACTCGCCCGTGACGGCCCAGACCACCGGCGAACAGTTGACTGTGATCAGCGGCGATGGGCCTCGCCCCGCCAAGAAGAAGTAGATCTCAGCCGAGGCCGGCGACCGCCTGCAGGGCGAAGTCGACGTCCTGCGGCGTGTTGCGGATGCTGGGCGTCAGACGCACGTGCGGGGTCGCATAGGGTGCGTCCGAGCCAAGGATCCGCCAGCTCCGCAGGCGTGAGACGACGCTCTCGGCCGAGAGGCCGGCGACATCGAAACTGACGATCCCGGCCGACATCTGCGAACCCTGCGGCGTCTGCACGCGGACGTGCGGCATGGCGGCCAGGCCGCGCTTAAGCCGGTCGGCCAATTCGTAGGTGCGCGCGGCGACGTGCTCCTTGCCCACCATCTGCAGGAACTGGAACGCCTCTGTCATGGACCAGACCTGCTCGAAGGCCTTGAAGCCGCCGGGTGTCATGTGCGCCGCAGTGACCGGGCCTGGATCATATCCGCCGATCCAGGCCGAATAGGCGCCCGGCGCCAGGAAGGTCGGGATGGTCGGAGACAGGCGGGCCAGCGCCTGCGGGCTGAAGAACACGACCCCGGTGCCCCGCGGCCCGAATATCCACTTGTGGCAGCCGGCCACCAGCACGTCGCAGCCGAGCTCCGGGAAGGTGGTGTTCTCCACACCGAAGCCGTGCACCCCATCGACGAAGAACAGCACCTGGTCGGCGGGCTGGCGCTGGGCGTTGATCGGCCGCAGCGCGTCGGCGATCGCGCGGATCGGCAGCTTCAGCCCCGTCGAGGAATGGACCCAGGTCAGGGCCAGGACCCGCGTCGCCGGGGTGATGCCGGCCATCACACGGCGCACGATCTCCGAGGTCGAGGCCGTGGCTGCGCCGTCATGCAGGGTGATCTTCCGAATCCCGGCGCCCGTCTTGCGTGAAGCCAGCCGCAGGGATTCGTGGGTGACGTAGTAGTCGTGGACGCTGGTCAGCGCCTCCTGGCCGTAGCGAAGATTGAGACCGGCATAGACCAGGCCGATCCCGGCGGTGGTGCTTTCGCAGAGGCCCACCTGTTCCATCGGCACGCCGAAATAGGCGCCCGCCGCACGGCGCGAGGCGTTCTGCAGGGACTTGTTGTTACGCTCCAGATAGGTGATCGGATTGCGGTCGAGCGCCTGGCGGTGGCGGCTTATGGCGTCCCGCACCGGTTTGGGATTTGAGGCGAACAGCATCGCCGACAGGTCGACCTCCCCCCAATCGAGGTCCCACTGGCTGCGCAGCCGGTTCCAGTCCGGCGCTGGACGCGCCATTGGGGCAGCGGCGGTCTCGGACGAGGGCGAAGCCGGTGGAGGCGGCGGCTGCGGAGCCTGCGCCACGGCCACGGCTGGCGCAGCCGCGAGGCCCGTCGCCAGCAACGCGCGTCGGCTCACGTCCGGCGCACCCCCCTTCAGGTTCGCCTGCATCCCAGCCTCCCATTCCCCACGTGAACAATGCGCAGCTTGTTCGTGGGTTTCCTTCGAAGGACGAAGACGCTTGCGACGAAAGGGTTACTCGTGGCGAGGAGACACCTCAAACGAGATCACGGCGGGATCAGCCAGTAGCTTGTCCACAAGGGGCTGGAAGGACGGACCGGACCGGCCCTGCAGGGTCGAGGCGAGCTCAACCCCGCCCTCCTCGGGCAACAGGCGATGGACGATGACGTCCGGTTTCAGCCCGTGCGCGACGGCCAGGGCGGTGAACTCAGCCTCGGTGGGCGCGCCCTCGCGTCGGTAACGGACAGCGACGTCCACATGCCGGATCCGCGGCAACCGCCCATCCAGGAGCCGAAGGCCGGCCAGCACCAGCAGAGTGGCGACCGCCCCGGCGATCGCCAGGCGGTGCAGGCTGATTCCGTAGAGGAGGCCAAGTGATGCGGTGATCCAGAGCGAGGCCGCCGTGGTCAGGCCCCGGACGGAAAAACCTTCACGAAAGATCACGCCGGCGCAGAGGAAGCCGATGCCGGTCAGCACGCCGTGGGCCATCCGGACCGGATCGATCCGGATCACTTCTCGCGGGGTGCCGGCCATCCAGTCGAGCTGGTGGACGGCCGCCAGCATCAAGAGGGTCGAGGTCAGGCAGACCAGGATGTGGGTCCGCATCCCAGCGGCGCGGCCGCGATATTCGCGCTCGTAGCCGATCAGGCCGCCGGTGACGATGGCGGCCAGGATCGGCAGGAGATAGGCGTGACCGAAGGGGTCCATCACGCCTAAACGCGCGAGCTGCGGTTAAGCTTCCGCGGCCTTAGCCGTACTTTTCCATGTCGGCGTCGGAGATGTCGTAGTCCCCGTAGACGCTCTGCACGTCGTCGTCGTCTTCCAGGGCGTCGATGAGCTTCAGCAGCGTGGCGACGGTTTCGCCCTCGACCGCGGTGGTGTTCTTCGGGCGCCAGACTATCTTGCTCGACTTGGCTTCGCCCAGCACGCCTTCCAGGGCCGCCGCGACCTCGGCGAAGTCCTCGAACGCCGTGTAGACCACGTGGCTTTCCTCGTCGGATTCAACGTCCTGGGCGCCGGCCTCGATGGCCGCCTCCATGACCTTGTCCTCGGAGCCGACCGCGGCCGGATAGGTCAGCTCGCCCATCCGGTCGAACTGGAACGTCACCGAGCCGGAAGCGCCCAGGTTGCCGCCGTTCTTCGAGAAAATGGTCCTGATGTTCGAGGCCGCGCGGTTGCGGTTGTCGGTCAGGCCTTCGACGATGATGTTCACGCCCCCCGGGCCGAAGCCTTCGTAGCGGACCTCTTCGTAGTTCTCGCCGTCGCCGCCCGCGCCCTTCTTGATGGCGCGTTCGATGTTGTCCTTGGGCATGGACTCGGCCCGGGCGTTGGCGACCGCCAGACGCAGGCGCGGGTTCATCGCCGGGTCGGGCATGCCCGACTTCGCCGCCACGGTGATTTCGCGTGAAAGCTTTGAGAACAGCTTGGACCGGACGGCGTCCGCGCGGCCCTTGCGGTGCATGATGTTCTTGAACTTGGAATGTCCAGCCATGGGTCTCTCTGAAAGTTCAGTGGGCGGCTTCTAACGCCAGCCGGGCTCGAACGCCAGTCGGCGGAACCTGCGCTCTTGGCGCGGGTTAGGCCTGCGCACGGCGCAGGAGGAGGCCATGGTCGACTATTACGACGACTATCTCGAGGAAGAGCCGACCAAGTCGGTGGTGCGCTGGATGGATCGCCCGCCGGTCCAGGTCGGCGTGGCCGGTCTGTCCGGAGCGGTGGCGGGCGCGTTCCTGCTGGGCGCGGTGGCGGCGTTCGCGACCATAGCCCTAACCGGCCACTTCAGCGTTCGGCAGGTTCGCAGTCGAACCTCTCGATCGATCCATTAGCCAGGCGGTACACCGCGTCCTGGGGAACCTCCAGGTCCCAGATCGCACTGGGACTAAGGCCCATAAAGGCGCCGCGCAGGACGCGGCCCGAGCCCCCATGGCTGACGACGATCACCTTTCTGTCGGGTTCAGGCGGCAGGCTGGCGAGCCAATCGGAGAGACGTCCGTGGACGTCGTCATAGGTTTCGCCGCCGGGGGCTGAGAAGCGCCATTCCTTGCTGGCGAAGGCCTGCGGATGCTCCAGAGCGAGTTCCTCGCGCAGGCGGCCGTCCCATTCGCCGAACGAGACCTCGATCACCCGGGGATCGGTCTCGACCGGCAATCGTAAGGTTTTCCCGATGATGGCGGCGGTGGCCTGGGTGCGTCCCAGGGGGCTTGCGATAAGGCGCCAACCGTCAGGTTTCCCGACGAGCCCGGCCAGCAACCTGCCGACCGCAGCGGCCTGGGCCTCGCCGATGGCGGTCAGGGCTGAGTCGAGGCGGCCCTGCTGGCGCCCCTGGGCGTTGAAGACCGTCTCCCCATGGCGGACGAGATAGATCACGCGGCGAACACCGGCGCGCAGGCCAGGCGGTCGACCCGGCCCTCAGTCAAGCGGAAGATCGCGTCCTGGGGCGTGTCCTGGATCAGGGTCAGTTGCGAGGAGAGGCCGAGATAGGCCCCGCGCAGCAGGCTGCCGGAAATGCCGTGGGCGACGGCGATGATCTTGCGCTCCCCCTCGGGCGGCAGGCTCCGCAGCCAGGCCCGGACACGGTCGTCCACATGCTCGAACCGTTCGCCGTCGGGCGAACGGAAGCACCAGCCGGGGCCGGTGAAGTCCTTGGGATAGGCCTTGCGGATGTCGGCGTAGAGCTGGTTCTCCCAGACACCGCAGCCGACCTCGATCAGCAGGGGCTCGATCTCGATCTCGAGCCCCAGGGTCTGCGCCACGATCGCGGCCGACTGGCGGGTCCGCTTCAGCGGGCTGGCGACGATGCGCCAGCCCGGCTCGTCGCCGATCTCCGCCTTGAGCACGTCGGCCATCGCCTGGACCTGAGCCATGCCCAGTTCGGTGAGCTGGGACTCGGTCTGCCCCTGTAGGCGGCCTTCGCGGTTGTAGTCGGTCTGGCCGTGGCGCAGCAGGTAGATCATCGCTTCTTGCGCACCACCGGATGGGACGAGGACAGGCCGCCGTCAACCACGATGGCCTGGCCGTTGACGTAGGAGCTCTCGTCGGAGGCCAGGAACAGGGCGGCGTTGGCGATTTCGATGGGCACGCCGCCGCGGGTCAGCGGGTTGAGCTGGCCAATCTTGTCCTCGTTGCCGCGCGCGCGGGCGCCGTCGAAGATCGCCTGGGTCATGCCGGTCTCGATGAGGCCCGGGCAGATGGCGTTGACGCGCACGCCGGTGCCGTAGAACTCGTTCGCCGAGGTCTGGGCCAGGCTGATCACGCCAGCCTTGGACGCCGAATAGGGCGTGCCGCCGGCGCCCGAACGGATACCGGCGACCGAGGCCGTGCAAATGATCGAGCCCTTGCCGGCCGGGATCATCGCCTGCGAGGCGTGCTTCACCAGAAGGAAGGCGCCGATCAGGTTGACCC
Organism: Pseudomonadota bacterium; assembly: GCA_023445705.1. GTDB lineage: Bacteria > Pseudomonadota > Alphaproteobacteria > Caulobacterales > Caulobacteraceae > Phenylobacterium. The sequence continues at coordinate 1,309 of JAEXKM010000381.1, read as the reverse complement.
GCAGAATCTCGGCCCAGAAGGCGCCGTCCTGGTCGTTGAAGGCGGTCCAGCCGCCCGAGATGCCGGCGTTGGCCCAGGCCACGTCGAGGCCGCCATGTTCCGAGACCGCCTTGGCCACCAGACCTTGGACGAAGGCCTCGTCGCCGGCGTCGCCCTGCAGCGCCACGACCTTGCCGCCGGCTTCGCTGACCAGCCGCGCGGTCTCGTCGACGCTTTCCATCTTGTCGGCGATGACGAGGCTGGCGCCCTCGGCCGCAAAGAGCAGCGAAGCGGCCCGGCCGATGCCAGAGCCGGCGCCGGTGATGATGGCGCTCTTGCCGGAAAGACGTCCCATGGGTGTTCCTTTGCTCGAATAAAGACTTCAGGCGCGCGCGGCGGCGGCGAGGATCGCGTCGATGAAGGTGTCGTACAGCGAAGGCGGCAGGTTGTGGCCCATGCCTGGGATCACCCGCAACTCCGCCCCCGGTATCGCCCTGGCGGTCGCCTCGCCGCCGACCACCTGCACCAGCGGGTCATCGGCGCCGTGCAGCACCACGGCCGGGATCTTCAGCTTGCCCAGCCGCTCGGTCCGGTCGCCGTCGCCGCGGATGGCGACCATCTGGCGCTGGCTGGCGGTGGGCGTGAAGGCGCGCTCGTATTCCTCAATGGCCCGCTGGCGGTAGGCCGCGTCATCGACCGGATAGCCGGGGCTGCCGATGATCTGGGCGTTCTTTACGCCATGGGCCAGGAAGGCTTCGAAATCGACGGCCGGATCGGGCGCGGGCGCGGTCAGGACGGCGCCGGCGGACGGCGCCGGGTCCATGGTGCCCGGCGCGCCGGTCGCCGACATGATCGAGGTGAGCGAAAGCACCCGGCCCGGATGCTCGATAGCGACGAGTTGGGCGATCATGCCGCCCATGGACATGCCGGCCACATGCGCCTGGCGCACGCCGACGGCGTCGAGCACCGCCGTGGCGTCGGCGGCCATGTCCGAAAGACTGTAGGCGTCCCCGGCCTTGAACCAGGTGGACTTGCCCACGTCGCGATTGTCGAAGCGGATCACGCGATAGCCATGGCCGGCGAGGCGTTGGCAGAAGTCCGCGGGCCAGCGGGTCATCTGAGAGCCGAGGCCGTTGATCAGTAGAATGGCCGGCGCATCGGCGGCGCCGAAGGTTTCGTACTCGAGTTCTACTGAGCCGTTCTTGGCGCGGGGCATGGCGTTTTCTCCGAATGAGAACCTGAGTGTCATCCCGGTTTGCGAAGCAAGACCGGGACCCATACGCGCCGATCTATCCGGAAGGGCCTGTGCGTATGGGTCCCGGACAAGCGC
>JAEXKM010000346.1 GCA_023445705.1 Pseudomonadota bacterium | reverse complement strand
CAAACCCTTCAATACACAATCACACCCTGACGCGGGGTGGAGCAGCCCGGTAGCTCGTCAGGCTCATAACCTGAAGGTCACAGGTTCAAATCCTGTCCCCGCACCCAAGATCAGACAGCCCCTGGATGACTCCCAGGGGCTTTTTCGTGCGCCATGCACAACACCAATCACCACCACGGGCTCCTCAGGGCTCGCATTCAGCCTGTGTCGCAACCTTCATAGGAAGGAGCATACTTCACCAAGCGCTTGGGCATCCTCGCCGCTATCTGCATGCGCGCGACATGGTCGCATGGGCATAATGTTCCCGGTACGTTCTTGACGAGCCGGCAAATTTGAGGGGGTATCGGTGCGGTGTGGGAATCGCGTCGGGGGCTTGCCCTGGCGCTTTATGGACCGCTTTCCCCGAAATCGAGCTGTCCGCGTCGAGGCTGCCTGCAACGACGTAAACAGTCATGTGCCCATGGAGAGTGGAGCATGCCCAATGGGCAGGTTGACCCGGCTTGTCTTGAAGGCGAGGCGCTGCGGCGCAGGTACTTACGCACCCCCGATGAGGTCCAAAAAGAGCGACAGGCTGCCGACGGCGCGCGGTACGGTAGCCTCTACGCTCCTCCGCCGGACGATCTTGCCGAGTTGCGGCGCCGGCAGGCGGAATTCGAACAGAAGCGGCGGGAGATCTCAGAGGAGAACAGCTGGATGGCCGTGCCGGTGCTTGCTCCCGCTGCCGCGGCACTAGGCCTTGAGGCTGGGCCGCCATCGCCGCACGGCTCGTGCCTCCAGCGGTCACCCGTGGACCGCTAGTGCTGACGGAGCGGATGCCTCATCTGCGGGTCGGGCGCGAGGTAAGGGAGGTTGGCAGCCTGAGCCGAGGGTAGCTGGACCTAACGGGACGACACTCAAGCCAGATGTTGGTGCTCCACCGCGAACGCCGGATCCCGAGGTCCGTAAGTATATTGAGGTCAAGCCTGACACGCCGTCCGGAAGAGCGGCGGTGGCAAGGCAGGTGAAGAAATACGAGGAAGCCACCGGCCAGAAGGTGAGAGCCCTGTTTTACGATCCAAAGAGGTTCATGTGATGCGGCGTTCTTATGCGAGTGCGCTCGGCAGGGTTCTTGATCCCATGGGCTTCAAACGCTCTGGCGACGATTGGGTACGGGTTCGAGGCGACATGTGGGAGTGCGTGAATCGGCAATCCAGTTGGCTGGGTGGCGTGACGGTCAATCTCCTCATGAAGGATCTCGAGACGGAGGAGCTCTTCCTCACCATTTTTGGTCCCGCGGGCGCTATTCAGATGCCCCCAATCGGTACCCGGCTAGGCGCGTTGATTGATGGCTACGATCGTTGGCGGCAGAAGGAGGAGGTAAACGGGCCGAGCGAGATGGCGGAGGCCTTAGTCCAGTATGGCCTTCCCTGGTTCGACGGGGTCCGGACTCTTGAGCAGCAAGCGGAGAACTGGTTCGGCCGAAGGACGGTGCTATCCGAGCGGGGCTATCACGGACCCTCCCTGGTGGGACTGGCCCTGACGCTTTATCGAATGGGCGAGACAGCAGAAGCTTGCGACGTCCTTCGGAAATCGGTGCCCAAGACCGCCATTCCTGCGAACGTGGAGAGAGTTGCAAGGGTACGGCAGTGGCTCGGGTGTGACGCCTGAGCCGCAAACACCAAGGGCGCCTCCGGCTCGCATTCAGTCAACCGCGGTCCCACCAGCGTCGCAACCTGCGGGCTCTTTTGTCCCCACTGCGTCCTGCGACTTGGCCAGGCACATGTCCCGGGCGCTGGCGAGCTCACGCTCGATTGGGGCGTGGCTACCCAGGATCGGCTTACGCTGCGGGGGCCGAGCGCCTTGAGCGCCGCAGCGAGGATCGCCCGTCGCCGGGCGGTCCTCGCGCAGTTCAACTCAGCTCGCGACCGGATCGGCCGGGACGAGGCGCAGGGCGTCGGCGGGATAGCGGTCGCCGACGGTCGAGCCGGGCGTGAAGACCGCTTCAAGTTCGGCGATGGTCGCCGCATCGAGGACGAGGTCGTTGGCGGCCCAGTTGGCCTCAAGGTGGGCGATCCGCCGGGTGCCCGGGATCGGCACGACGCCCTTCGAGAGCACCCAGGCGAGGCTGACCTGGCCGATGCTGACGCCCAGCCGCCGGGCGACCTCTTCGATCACCTCGCGCCGGCGGCTGTTGGCCGCTACGGCCTCGGGCTGGAACCGGGGGTGTTGACGTCTGCGGTCGTCTGCATCGATCACTTCGGAGCCAGCGAGGAAGCCGCGGCCAAGGGGGCTGTACGAGACGAAACCGATCCCCAGCTCACGGGTCACCGGCAGAATCTCGGCCTCTACGCCGCGCGTCCACAGCGAATACTCGCTCTGCAGGGCGGTGATCGGATAGGTCGCGTGCGCCCGGCGCAAGGCCTCAGCGCTGGCCTCGGAAACCCCGACCCCGCCGATCTTTCCCTCGTCCTTCAGCCGGCCCAACTCGCCCACCGAGTCCTCGATCGGAATCTGGGGGTCGACACGGTGCAGGTAGTAGAGGTCGATGTGATCCAGCGACAGGCGTTTGAGGCTGGCCTCGACCGCGTCACGCGCGCGGATCGGCGGGCCGCTGGCGCTGTTGTGTGTGAACTTGCTGGCGATGACGAGGCTGTCCCGCCGCCCGGCGACGGCCTGGCCCAGCAGCGTCTCGTTGTGCCCGTTCCCATAACCGGTGGCGGTGTCGAAGAAGGTGATCCCCAGGTCGATGGCGCGATGCACCGTTGCAATGGAGGCTTGGTCGTCCGCGGCGCCGTAGGACCCGGATAGGCCCATCGCGCCGAAGCCTTGGCGGCTGACATCGAGATTGGCGAGCTTAGGCATCTGAATTCCTTCAACTGTTCGACTGCGTAGCGGTCGGTGGACCAAGAGTCCGGCCGAAGCTAGAGCCGCCGTCGGGCGCGCGCCATGCTTATTTCCTATTTATTGGATAGGATTATCTGGGGCCTTAGCACGGGCAGGCGCGGCCTATCGGTCCGTTACCGGCGGGCCGCCCGGCGGCGGCGCAAACTGCAGTCCCGCCAGTTCCGCTCCGGGCGATCCGGCGGTGGCCGAGCGATAGATCGCGCCGCCGACCGGGCTGTAGGTAAGGGCTTCGACGAGGGCGAAAGCACTGATCATGACGGCCAGGCCCCATCCCCAGGCCGGGTGGACCCTGCCGCTACGCCTGGCATCGCGGACGACGCCGGCCAGGGGGAAGAGCAGGCCAGCTGCAAAGGTCGCTTCCCAGGCCCAGGGAATGAGCAGGGGCATCGGCAGCAGGCGGCCAAAGCCGGGACCCAGCAGCATCGCCATGCCGCAGAAATGCAGCCGCCGGTGCCAATCGGTTCTTCGCCGCAGGATGATCGCCGCGGTCGTCAGGCCGACGAACGCCGCCAGGGTGGTCGGGTTGAAGATCAGGAACTGCTGTGGCCGGAAGAAGAACGGCGCGTGGCCTCGCCGCACCATGGCGAGCGTCACCAGGACGCCCAGCACCAGCATGGCCGCCATCCAGACGGTCGCCACCCAACCCAGGCGTCGATGCCAGCTCATGGCGTTCGTGGCGACGAAGACGTTTTGCGAAACGTAGAGGGCGACCCATCCCATGAAGACGATCGCGTGGGCGTGGACCAGTAGTGGCGCCGCGAAGGTCGAGCGGCCCATCGCCAACTGCGTCGAGAACCCGCCCACCAAAACCAGAGCCATTGCGATGGCTCCGCTGAGGAAGAAGCCCTCGTCCCGTTGGACGCGCAATGATCGTAGTTCGGCGACAGCAGCCATCTCGAATTCCCCGCCTCAATTCGAAGAACATCGTTCTGCATGAAGTGTTTGGCAAGCGCGAACAGGTGCGGCAGGGGGGGGGGCGGTCTTGCCCCTATGGGCTAAGCCTTGATACTCGCTCTGGTCGATGGCCAGGCCCGATCACCAAACCCCACCTGCGCTGGGCGAAGACCACGGGGCCGAGCAGTCCCTGCGGCGCGTGATCGAGGCGGCGCCGGGGGACATCCAGGCCCACGTCGATCTTGCGTCCCTGCTGACGCGTGTGGGCCGGGCGGGCGAGGCGATCGATCTTCTCGACCAGGCGCTCATTCGGCTCCCGGCTGCCGTCTGGCCCCTGTCGGTGAAGGCTTCCGTCCTCGAAAGCGACGGCCGACATGGCGAGGCGCTCGAGGTGCATCGCGCGCTGCTGGCGCGCGCGCCGCGCGCGGCGCTTCCCTGGACGAACTACGGGCGTGCGTTGGCCGCAGCGGGGGATGTTCCGGCTGCGATCAGCGCCTACCGAAAGTCGCTCGACCTTGAGCCGCGGCAGGGTCTGGCCTGGTGGGGGCTGGCCAATCTTCGGACGGTCCGCCTGGTTTCGGAAGATGTGGCGCGGATGGAGCGCGCGCTCCCCGACGTCACCGAAGGTCTCAACCGCACCCAACTGCACTATGCCCTAGGCAAGGCCCTGGGCGACCAGCAGCGTTTTGGCGCTTCGTTCGAGCACTACGAGGCCGGCAACAGGCTGCGGGGCCGATTCACCGCCTATTCCGCCAGCGCCCTGAGCGAAGCCGTCCAGCAGATCCAGACCATCTTCACGCCAGCCTTTCTCGCCGCGCGCGAGGGGCAGGGGTGCGGCGCTTCAGGTCCGATCTTCATCGTCGGCATGCCGCGATCCGGTTCGACTCTGGTCGAACAGATCCTCGCCAGCCATCCGCTGGTCGAAGGCCTCGGGGAACTGGCCGAGCTCGGCGAGGTGGTCGCGGCGGGCGAGTCGCTCGATCGGATCGATCCTGCTTCGGCAGTGGCCCTTGGCGAGCGCTATATGGCTGCCGTTCAGCGTCATCGGCGGACGCCCAAGCCGTTCTTCACGGACAAGATGCCCGCGAACTGGCGCCATGTGGGCCTTATCCGCCTCATGCTGCCGAACGCGAAGATCATCGACGTTCGGCGCGAGCCGATGGCCTGCTGTTTCTCCAGCTTCACGACCTACTTCAATCGCCGGACGAGCTTCCCGGCCAGCCTCGCCGACCTGGGCCTCTACTATCGCGACTACGTTCGGGCGATGGATCACGTCGATCGCGTCGCGCCGGTCCACCGCGTCTCCTACGAGCGGTTGGTGGAGGACCTGGAGGGCGAGACGCGCCGGCTGTTGGACCATCTCGGCCTTCCGTTCGCCGAGGCGTGCCTGCGCTTTCATGAAAATCCTCGCGCCGTGCAGACGCCGAGCGCCCAGCAGGTCCGCCGGCCGATCAATCGCGAGGGCCTGGACCGTTGGCGCAGCTACGAGCCGTGGTTGGCGCCGCTGAGATTCAACCTCGGCGCATCCTCCGCCGAATCTCCTCCTGAACAGGGTTCGCTTGGTCAGCCGGCTGATGCTCATTAATTCGCGTGCGCCGTACAGTCATGCCGATTACAGTTGTTTACAATCTGGCGGCCTAATCAGCCGAGTGGCGCGATCGTGCGAATATTGTTCGTCTTTATTGGGTTTGCATGACGTCGTTACGCTTTGAGCGTTCCAATTCATACTCAGGCGCGGGCGAAATTCACCTTTCTCGTTAGTCGTTCGTACACCCTCACGCTACAGCTTGCGCGCGATCTACAACCTTAGATTAGCGTAGCGGCGACTGCGCCGTCGGCGGGCCTGAGCTTCGAATTACTGGCCCTGCGGACTGCGAGCGCGCCGGCGTTTGGCGTATGTGTGGGGGGCGTTCATGGCTTTCGGTGCGGCGGTTGCGGCAGTTCATAACCTTCGTGCCCGGGGCGACCATCGCCACCTGCTTTGCGGGGTTTCGATCGGGGTGCTGGCGCTGGCCAGCCTGCCGGCGTCGGCTCAGGACGCCGCCCGTTATTGGGACGCGAACGGCGCCCTGCCAACGAGCGGCGGCAGCGGAAACTGGAATACGACCAGCGCGCTCTGGAGCACCAACAACAGCGATGTGCTGGGCCCCTACAGCGTTTGGAACAACGCAACGCTCGACAACGCCTTCTTCGGTTCGGTAGCGGCCGGGACCACCGCCACAGTCGGGACGATCACGCTTACCCAGCCGATCACCGTCCACAACATGACCTTTCAGTCGTTGAATGGGTGGGTCCTGAACGGGGGAACGCTCACCCTGGGCGGAACCACGCCGACGATCAGCAACGCCGGGACGGTGACGATCAATTCGGTGATCGCAGGGCCCGCGGGCCTGATGAAAACGGGCGGGGGCGCGCTTACTCTGGGCGGGGCCAACACCTTCACCGGCGATGTGACGCTGGCTGGCGGCACGCTGGCGCTGGCCGACAACAGCGCGCTTGGGGCCGCGGGCAACGTGCTCAAGGTGACCGCGACCTCGAACCTGACGATCAACGGCGCGCCAGCCAACCGCACCATCGACATCGCTGCCGGGACAAGCGTCATAGTGAGCGGCGCCGGCGCCGGCGGGGCGCTCTACACGGGCGGCGGCAGTCTCAACTCGCGCACCGGCGTGCGCTACACCAACGACCTCAGCGACTATACCGGCTCGACGATTTTCCGCGGTGAGAACGGCTGCGTCTGCCAGACCTTCTTCTCGTCGGTCCGTAACCTTGGCGAGGCCAGCTCGCTGGGCGCGCCGACAGATGCGACCGCCGGCACGATCATTTTCAATCAGCAAAGCCAGTACGCCGACAACATCGTCTACACCGGCGACGGTGACACCTCGAACCGCAACTGGGACTTCAACGGCAACGGCGCCTGGCTGAACAACGACGGCACGGGCGCCCTGATCCTGACCGGGAACATGGACATCTCGCTCGGGGGCGGCGTCCGCGCGATGGGCGGGGATGTGGAGCTCAGCGGGGTCCTTAGCGGCGGAATCTTCAACTTTGCCGCCACAAACCCCCACCGCAAGATTACCGTGTCCGGCGTCGCCAACACCTTCACTGGGGCCGCGGGGATCGGCGGCCTCGTCGAAATCGCAACCCTGGCCAACTCAGGGACCGCCAGCTCGCTTGGTGCGGGTCCCTCCATCGCGCTGAACGCCGGGACGTTGAGCTACGCCGGCTCGGCCGCGGCGAGCAATCGCACCTGGACCGTCAATGGCGTCAACCTGCTACGCAACGACGGGACCGGCGCGCTTGCGCTCAGCGGCGACATGTCATTCGTGGCCGGCGGCGTCGCCGACAGCCTCACCTTCGGGGGTTCCTTCAGCGGAGAGAATACGGCGTCCGGTGTGATCTCCGGCGCCGGCAATCTCGTCAGCGACGGAGCCGGAATCTGGGTGCTGGGCGGCGCGAACACCTATGTCGGCGCCACGACCGTCACCTCCGGCGCGCTGCGCGCCGGCAACGCATCCGCCTTCGGGGCGACGAACAACGTGCGCGTCGATGGCGGCGTCCTGGATCTCAACGGCTTCAGCCTCAGCACGGCCGAATTGCACGGCTCTGGCGGTGCGATCGCCCTTGGCTCGAGCCCCGCGGCCATCCTGACCATCGATGGAGCGCCAGCCAGCGACTATGCCGGGGCCATCACCGGCGCGGGTGGTCTGACCAAGCTCGGGACCAGCACGCTCACGCTCACCGGCGCCAACACCTACACCGGCGCGACGACGATCGGCGGCGGAACCCTGGCCCTGAACTTCGCCGGCGCCGGTGCGCCGGCGAACAACATCATCGCCAGTGGTTCGGCTCTCAACCTCAGCGGCGGCAAGCTGCTGGTGACCGGCGCGGCGGGCGCCACAAACGAGCAGACCTTCGCCGGCACGACCGTCAGCGCCGGCGCCAACACCATCCAGGCGACGTCCGGCGCAGGCGGGACCGTGAACCTGCATCTGGGCGCGATTTCCCGCGCCAGCGGCCTCGTCAACTTCGTTCTGCCCACCAGCGGTGACATGACGACCACCAATACCACCCTGGGCGGTTGGGCCACGGTCAACGGCACGGACTACGCCAAGGTCGTGGGCGGCGTGATCCTTCCGTTCGCCGAGGCCGACTACATCGACAAGGACGAGGTCGCCACCTGGCTGCCGGACGAGTTCATCTCCGACAGCGACGGCGATGGCCTGGGCTATTCCGGGACGCTCACCGGCAGCATGCAGCTAGGCGGCCTGCAGTTCACCGAGGCGGCCGGGTCGAGCGTCAACGTGGCGGCGGGCGAGGTCCTCGGCGTCGATGGCGCGATCATCGTGGCGCCCTCGGTCGGCAATTTCAGTCAGAGCATCAGCGGCGGCTCGCTGCGCGGCGCAGCCGGCGGCGTGCTCGGCGTCCAGCAAAACGGTGGTGGGCTCTTCACCATCGGATCGACCATCGTCGACAACGGCGGCGCGACCGGCCTGACCAAGGGCGGCACGGGGCGTGTCCTGCTTACGGGCGCCAACACCTATACCGGCGTCACGACGCTCAGCGCCGGGCGGCTGGAGATCACCAATCTCGCCAATGGCGGCGCGGCCAGCAGCATCGGCCAGTCATCCGCGGCCTCCGCCAACCTGGTCCTCCAGGGGGGGACGCTCGCCTGGACCGGCGCGTCGGATGCCGTGACCAACCGCGGCTTCACCCTGGTGAACGGCGGCGCGGGCGATCCCAAGATCGAGGTCGCCGCCACCCGCACGGTCGAATTCTCCGGCCTCGTCACCAGTCCGGACGACGCCGGCCTGACCAAGACGGGGGCGGGGACCCTCGTCCTTTCCAACGCCGCCAACGACTATGTCGGCGTCACGCGGATCACCGGCGTCAGCGGCGGCGGGGCCCTCGCAGTCAACACCCTGGCCAACGGCGGCCTCGTCAGCGGCATCGGCAAGTCGTCCGCAGCTTCGACCAACCTCGTGCTGGAGAGCGGCGGCCAGCTGACCTACACGGGCGCGACGGCCAGCACCAACCGCGGCTTCACGCTCGAGAGCGGCGGGAAGATCGGCGTCGATCAGGCCGCGACGACCCTCACGATCAGCGGCTCTGCGGTCGGCAGCGGCAATCTGTTCAAGGAGGGCGCTGGCACGCTTGTCCTGTCCGGGGCCAACACCTATTCGGGCCCCACCGTCATCAATGGCGGGACCCTACGTGCGGGGTCCTCGCAGGCGTTCGGCGGCGCCAACCTCATGACGCTCGCCGATGCGGCGGGGGTGACCCTCGACCTTGGCGATTTCAACAACAGGGTGGCCGGCCTGTCGGGCGGCGGCGCGGCCGGCGGCAATGTGCTTCTGGGCGCTGCGACGCTGACGATCGGCGGCACGGCCGCCGTGTTCAACGGAACGATCGAGGGCTCCGGCGGTCTGCGCAAGGAAAACAACAGCGTTCAGACCCTCACCAACTGCGGCAGCACCTATACGGGGGCGACCAGCCTTCTGGCCGGAACGCTGTCGGTCGCCTGCCTCGCCGATGGCGGGCAGGCCAGCAGCATCGGCGCCTCCAGCGCCGACCCCGCGAACCTCACCTTCAGCGGCGGCACGCTTCTTTATACCGGCGGGACTGTCGCCATTGACCGCGGGATGCTCCTGCAGGGGAACGGCGCGCTCAATGTCGCCGCCGCCGGCACGACGCTTGAGGTGAGTGGAACGATCACCGGCGCGGGCAACCTGGCGAAGGTCGGCGATGGCACGCTGGTGCTGTCGGGCGCCAACAATTACGCGGGGGGCACGAACGCCTATGGCGGAACGCTCCGGGCCCTCTCTCCCAACGCCCTTGGGACCGGCGGCGTGCGCATGGGCCTGGCCGGCTCTCGGCTGGACTTGAGCGCTGTTGCGGGCTCCGCCGTCTCGGTGGCCTGGATCGATGACAGCGTCGTCAACGCCAACGCCGCCACTGTCGGCGACATCGACCTCGGCGCCACCAACCTCACCATCAGCCTGGGCGCGGGCGCCATCGGCGTCGGCGGCGCCGCCAACTATGGCGGCGTGATCAGCGGGACGGGCGGCCTCATCAAGTCCGGCGGCAGCATCCAGCAGCTCTCCGGCTGCAACAGCACCTATACCGGCGCGACGACGATCACCGGCGGCGTGCTGGCTGTCGACTGCCTTGTCGACGGCGCGAGCGCCAGCAGCATCGGCGCCTCCACCGCCGACGCCGCCAGCCTCGTCCTCAACGGCGGCACGCTGCGCTATGTCGGGGCGGGCGACACCACCAACCGCCTGCTTACGCTCGGCGCCTCGGCGGCTAGCGCCATCGACGCCTCTGGCGCCGGCGCTATCGTGTTCTCCAACACGGCTCCCATCGCCTTCGCCAGCGCCAACACCGTTCAGACGGTGACCCTGACCGGGACCAGCACCGCGGACAACGAGTTCGGGCTCCAACTCACCGACAACGGCACGGGCAAGACCGGGCTCTCGAAGACCGGCCTCGGCACTTGGATTCTCACTAATCCGGGCAGCACCTATAGCGGCGTGACGACGATCACCGGCGGCGTGCTTGGGGTCGACAAGCTTGCTAACGGCGGAGCCGCCAGCAGCCTGGGCCAATCTTCCAATCTCGCCGGGAACCTGGTCATCGGCGGCGGCGGGACCCTGCGTTACACAGGGGCCGGCGACACGACCGACCGCCGCTTCACCCTCGGCGTCGGAACGACCGCCATCGAGTCCTCCGGTTCCGGCGCGGTGGTGTTCAACAACATGGCGGCAGTCTCCTACAGCGGCAACGGCCTGCGGGTCGTTTCGCTGGGCGGGACCAGCCTCGACGACAACATCATGGGCGCCGCAATCGGCAACCAGACGGCCGCCAACATCAGTTCGCTCGCCAAGAACGGGGCGGGCAAGTGGATCCTCACCGGGAACAACACCTACACCGGCGTCACCAACATCAACACCGGGACGCTGATCCTCGGCGCGGGCGGCACGACCGGCGCCATCGCCAGCCAGACGGTTAACAACTTCGGCGTCCTCGGTTTCGATCGGTCCGACGCCCTGACCTACGGCGGCGTCATCTCGCAAACTGGCTCGGTCGAGCAGCTTGGGGCCGGCAAGACGACCCTCACCGGGACGAACATCTACACCGGCGGCACGACCATCAGCGCCGGTACGCTGGAACTGGGCTCGGGCGGCGCCACGGGCTCGATCCTGGGCGACGTCGCGAACGACGGCGTCCTCACCTTCAACCGAAACAACGCCTACGGCTTCACCGGGCTGGTGTCGGGTTCGGGCGATGTGCGTCAGATCGGTTCAGGGACGACGGTGCTCTCGGCCGACAACAGCTATCTGGGCGCGACCGACGTCCTGGCCGGCACGCTGCGGATCAATGGCGACCAGTCGGCGGCCACCGGCCTCACCACCGTCTACAGCGGCGCGACGTTGGGCGGCGGCGGCACGATCGGCGGCGACGTGATCGTGCAGAATGGCGGCGCGCTCTCTCCCGGTAACAGCCCGGGCACGCTGACGATCAATGGCGACCTGGTGCTGAACGGCAGCTCGGTCCTCAACATGGAGTTCGGCCAGGCGAATGTGATCGGCGGGCCGCTGAACGACCTGATCGCGGTGTACGGCGACCTGACCCTCGACGGCGTGATCAACGTCATCGTCCCGACCGGCGGCGCCTTCAGCGCCGGCGTCTACCGGGTGATCAACTACGCAGGGGCCCTGACCAACAACGAGCTGACCGTCGGGACCGTACCTGGCGGCGCCAGCGCGACGGTCCAGCTGCTCCCGGGCCAGGTCAATCTCGTCAACAGCGCTGGCCAAACGCTGTACTTCTGGGACGGCCCGGCTGGCGGCAAGAACGACAGCATCATCACCGGCGGGGCGGGGACCTGGCGCCTGGGCGGCGCGGCCAACGACTGGGCCAACTCCACCGGCTCGGTGAATAGTGACTTCGCCCCCGACGCCTTCGCGGTGTTCCAGGGCGCGCCCGGACTGGTGACCGTGGACAGCGCCGGCGGCGCCGTCGGCGTCTCCGGAATTCAATTCGCCGTCGGCGGCTATACGGTCAGCGGCGACGCCTTGACCCTCGCCGCCGCGCAGACGCCGATCCGCGTCGGTGATTTCACTGGCGCCAGCACAGCCATGACCGCGACGATCAATTCCGTGCTCACGGGCGCGGGACAACTGGTCAAGGTCGACGGCGGAACCCTGGTCCTGGGGGGCGTCAACACCTTCACAGGGGGCGTTCTGGTCAACGAAGGCATCTTGCAGGTTTCGCAGGACGCCAACCTCGGCGCGGCCAGCGGGAACGTGACCCTCGACGGCGGAACCTTGCAGGTCACGGGCGGGCTGTCGCGCGCCGTGACGTTGGGAGCCTCCGGGGGGACCATCATGCCGACGGTCTCCGCGACCATGTCGGGCGTCATCACGGGGATCGGCGAACTTACCAAGGGCGGAGGGGGAGTTCTTCGGCTCATCGGGACCAACACCTATTCCGGCGGTACGACGATCACGGGCGGAGCGTTGATTCTCGGTGACGGCGTCACGGCCGGCTCGATCACGGGCGACGTGGTTAACAACGCGCAGCTGATCTTCAGCGGTCCGGGGATGCAGACGTTTGAGGGCGTGAT
>JAEXKM010000341.1 GCA_023445705.1 Pseudomonadota bacterium | reverse complement strand
GCTCAGACCATATTCGGCGTTGAAGTAGATGGTCAGCGAGGACGAGAGCCCGACAAAGCCGCCGAAAGTCACGCCGTAGAGCAGCATCAGCCACCAGGCGTCAGGGGTCTTTAGGACGTCGAGATACTCGGCCAGGGCCTTGGGCGCCGGACGGTTCGGCGCATCCTTCGCGAAGATCAGGAAGGTCACAAAGGCCACGAGCAGCGGCAGGCAGGCCAGGCCGATCACGTTGTTCCAGCCGTAGGCCTGGGCCAAGCCCGGCGCGAAGAGCGCGGCCAGGGCCGTGCCGGAGTTGCCGGCGCCGGCGATCCCGAGGGCAAGACCCTGGTGCTCAGGCGGATACCAGCGAGAGGCCAGCGGAAGCGCGATGGCGAAGGAGGCGCCTGCCACGCCGAGCACGACGCCCAAGAGCAGGACCTGATCATAGCTGTGCACGCCGAGGAACCAGGCCGTACCGAGCCCCGCCAGAACGATCAGTTGCGCAACGATGCCGGTGGTCTTGGGCCCGATGTGGTCGACGAGGACCCCGGCCACCAGCCGGAGAAGCGCTCCAGCCAGAACCGGGATGGCGACCATCAGTCCCTTCTGGGCGGGGTCCAGGCCGAAGTCCTTGGCGATCGCGACGCCGAGCGGCCCCAGGATGACCCAGACCATGAAGCTAAGATCGAAATAGAGAAACGCGGACAGAAGCGTGGGCGTGTGGCCCGCCTTCAGGAACGAGCGGCTCAGCATGGAATGGCCCCGTGCGGAATGGACGGAATGGCGGCGTCGCCGTGGGTGTCGGTCGGCTCGTCTGCGAGCCGTTCCAGAGAGCCGCGAACGCCGTTGTCCTGGGCCTGAGGCGAGCAGAACAGTCGGCCCGGATCAGGTCACCACTCCCGCAGAGGCGATCGCGTATGTTCGTTATCGCAGCGCGAAATACAGGCGCCTGAAAATTAGGCGCGAGTAAAAACTAGGCGCTGGCAGCGCCTGAGGTCGCCGAGGTAGGCGCGAACACCCGCTCGGCGGCCGCGCGGTCGCCGTCGGTGATCTGTCCCCAGCGCAGCATTTGCGCGAAAAGCCAATCGATCTGCGCGGGGGTCAGCGGAGATGGCTCGAAGGCGAGGTTCTCCAAGCCTTCCGCGATTGCGTCTGCCGGTACGCCGAGGTGTTCCGGGGCCGCGAGCAGGGTCGTGAGTTCTCGCCGGTTGGCTGGATCGCCCGCCCACGCCAGCGCCTTCGACAGGGCCGCCAGCAGCGCCCCGAAGGTCTGCGGGTTGTTGCTCGCCCAGGCCCTGGTGGCCGCGAACACCTTATCGGGCGCAGCGGGCGCAAGATTTCCGGCGCGGGCGACGACGCGCCCAGCGCCGGTTCGCGAGGCCACGGCGCTCCAAGGTTCGCCGGCGCAGAAGCCTTCGATAACGCCGCCCGCCAGAAGCTCGGCCATCCGGGACGGCGCCGCCACGGTCAGGCGGACATCGCCGTCAGGATCGATCCCTGCCCGGCTCAGCCACTCGCGTAGCAGGTAGTTGTGCGCCGAATAGGGAAAGACGACGCTGAAGGTCAGCGGACTGGCGTCGATCTCCCTGCGCTTGCCGACGAGTGCCGCCAGACCTGTGGCGAAGTCGGGCCCGAACTCGAGCCGCCGAGCCATGGTGACGGTCGCCGCGCCCCGTCCCAGCGCCAGGGGCGCGGTGATCTCCACCGGATCGCAACCCAAGCCCAGCGTCTGGGCGATCGCCATGGGCGCGAGCATCTGGGCGCCGTCCAGGGCGCCGACCGCAAGCTTGTCTCGAATGGTCGCCCATGAAGCTTCGCGCGACAGTTCCACCTCGAGTCCCTGCGCGGCGAAGAAGCCCTTGGCCTGGGCCACGATCAGACCGGCCGCGTCGCAAAGGGGCACGAAACCCAGGTGCAAGGGCGCGCTCATGCGCCGTCTCCCTTCAAGACGCCAGCGAAGGCCAGCAGGTCGGCGGCGACGGCGCCCAGGGGACGCCCGGTATCCATCGACAACTTGCGCAGCAGGCGATAGGCCGCCTCCTCCTCCAGGCCACGCTCCTTCATCAGAAGCGCCTTGGCGCGCTCGATGGTCTTGCGGGACGCCAGGTCAGCCTTGGCCTTTTCGAGGTCCTTGCGAAGCTGATCCAGCAACTGGAAGCGGCTCATGGCGACCTCCAGCACGGTCCGCACCCGTCCTGGCGCCAGGCCGTCGACGACGTAGGCCGCGACGCCGGCTCGTACGGCTTCTTCCGCCAAGCCGGGTTCGGAGCGATCGACGAACATCACGACCGGCCGCGGATTGACCAGGCTGGCCTCCCGCAGACTGTCGATCGTGTCGCGATCTGGGCTGGCGGTGGCGACCACCACCACATCCGGCCCGAAAGCCCGCGCCTCGGCCTCGTCGAAGGTCGCGCAGTGGCGAGCTTCCAGCGGCTTTACGTCCGCCAGGCCCTCGACCACGAGCGCCGCCCTGGCCGAATCCGGATCGATGATGAGCACGCGCATGCCGCTCGACTAATGGGCGCCCGCGTCACTAAGGCAGAGCCCACGCGTCTTGCGCGAACGCCTCTTGCGCAGAACGCCCAAAAGCCGATCAGGCATCGCCGCCTGTTTGAGCGTTCTGCCGCTCGGCCAGCTCGTTGAGCAGCGCTATTCGCTCGACCGGAGTGTTGGCGCCGCGCAAACGTTCCCGGGACTTCGGCGGACAGGTGATCCGGGCCAGCCCAGCCCTTTCGATCAGCCGGCCTACCGGCCAATCCGCCCGCGCGTCATAGGGTAGAGCCGCCCCGGGGGCGACGAAAGGAAAGTGCAGCCCTTCGAAGGCGGCGCCCTCCGGAACGTCCAGCAAAGGCGTCAGGTCAGCCGCCGTCAGGGTGGGCGCGTCGACGGCAAGCACGAGCAGCCGCTCGGCGCCCCGCGCGATCAATACGCGCGCGCCGGCGATCACCCCGCCGACCGGGCCGCCCAGATGCTCGTCATCGGCCACGGCAGGATAGCCGTAGTCCTCTGGGCCGACGGTAAGGATGTCCGCTGCGCCCGCCTGCGCAGCCGTCGCGGCCACCCAGTCCACAGCACGGCGTCCCATCCAGTCGAGCGACGCCTTGGCCGCTCCCATCCGCTCTGACGCGCCGCCGCAAAGGATCATCGCGCCCAGGCGCATCGCTTTGTCCATATGCGGAGAGTTAGCGGCTCTGAGCGCGAAGAAAAGCGAATGGACACAAGCTAGGTTGCGCGCCCGGCCTTTAGCTCGCCGGACGTACAGCCACGATGGTGTGGCCGCCACTCAGCAGGAAGCGAACCTTCGCACCGACCTTCATCTGGTCCAGCACGGCACTGGGCCTCCACGACTTCCAGGCGCGCGCGCACCTCGGGAAGGCCGCGCGCCTGGGCGTCATGCAGCGCTAGCTCCAAAAACGGCGCAAAGCCCGCCCCGAAGATAATGGCTGCCTCAAAGACCCCTGGCCTCTCGCGCACCCCGGCCGGAATTTCCCCACAGGTGTTGACGAGCCCAAGCACAGGCCGGCTGCTCATATCCGGCTCATGCGAGCGCGCCATCGGCCGTTTGGCTCAGGGCCGATGGCCGTTGAGCCGGCGTCTTGATGGGGGCGGCGAGTTCATCGGGGCCAAAGTCATCGACCGCGACAACCGCAGCGATCGCCGCGTCGGCCGCCTCCAGGGCGGCCAGTTCAGCAGGCGAGAGCAATCCCTTCGCCTGGGCCGAGCGCCAATCGCGAACCTGCTGCTGGCGCAGGCGGTCATGGATGGGCTGGGTGGCGATGACCTGTTCGAAAGCCGCAATCAACGCCCCCACAGCCTCATCGGCCCCGCCGACATAGACGTTCTCGACCAGCCTGGCCCGCGTTTCGGAAGGCTCCAGCAGGATATCTGCGCAGGCGCGAAGCACGTCGTCGGACGGGCCGCGGCGGCGGGCCCCGAACGGCAGCACGACCACGCGCAGAAGGCCAGCGGCCAGGCGGTTGGGCAGATTGGCGAAGACCTCGTCGAAGCGCTGCTCGATCGTGGCGAACGCAGTCTCGGCGCACCATTCGAGCAAAGGGAAATCAGCGTCTTGCCGACCCTCGTCTTCCCAGCGCTTGAGCGCTCCAGAAAGGAAATAGAGCTCGGAGAGAATATCTCCCAGGCGGGCCGAGAGCATCTCACGCCGCTTTAGCGCCCCGCCTAAGGTCAGGAGGGCGATGTCCGAGGTGAGGGCGAAACCGGCGGCGTACCGACCCATGCGGCGATAGAAGCGGCGCGCGCGGCCAGCGTCCGGGGCTGGCGAGAGAGCATCGCGCGACCAGCTTCGGGCGAACGCCCTCACGCCGTTGCGCATAGCGTGGGCCAGGTGGCGCCAGAACACCTCGTCGAACTCGGCCAGGCCGCGGGCCTTGTCCGCGTCCCCAATCGCCAGGATCTCCTTCAACAGATAAGGGTGGGCGCGAATAGCGCCCTGCCCGAACACCATCAGGCTGCGGGTCAGGATATTGGCGCCTTCGACGGTAATGCCGACCGGCACGGCGCGATATTGAGAGCCCAGATAATTCGCCGGCCCTTCGATGACCGCCTTGCCGCCGTGGACGTCCATGGCGTCATTGACCACGATGCGCATGCGCTCGGTCGCGCCGGCCTTCAAGAGCGCCGAGATGACCGAGGGATGACGGCCCAGATCAAGACCGATGCAGGTGAGGCGCCGAGCTCCGTCGACCAGATAGGCATGGCCAGCGATACGGGCCAGCCGCTCCTGTACGCCTTCGAACTTGCCGATCGGCAAACCAAACTGAGTGCGGATGCGGGCGTAGGAGCCCGTGGTCAGGGCGCTAAACGCGGCCGCCGCTCCAGAGAGCGCCGGCAGCGAGATTCCGCGCCCTGCAGCCAGGGCGGTCATCAGCATTTTCCAGCCCTGCCCCACCCGCTCGGCGCCGCCGATGATCAGGTCGAGCGGAATGAAGACATCCTCGCCCCAGTTGGGGCCATTCTGGAAGGTCTGGAAGGCCGGCAGATGCCGGCGTCCAATGCGCACCCCTGGCAGGTCGGTCGGGACCAGCGCGCAGGTAATGCCGATCTCTTCGCGCTCGCCCAGGAGGTGGTCGGGGTCGCGCAACTTGAAAGCCAGGCCCAGGATCGTACAGACC
This sequence comes from Pseudomonadota bacterium, assembly GCA_023445705.1. Taxonomy (GTDB): domain Bacteria; phylum Pseudomonadota; class Alphaproteobacteria; order Caulobacterales; family Caulobacteraceae; genus Phenylobacterium. The sequence continues at coordinate 327 of JAEXKM010000341.1, read as the reverse complement.
GGCCCAAGGGTGATGTAGCGCTTGTGCCAGTTTAGCCGAACGCCCAGCACCTCCTTTCCTTCCCAGTCGCCGCGGCAGACGACGCCCACGTCGGTCATGGCCGAGGCGTCTGAGCCCGCTTCTGGACTGGTGAGACCAAAGGCGGGGATTTCACGGCCATCGGCCAAGCGAGGCAGCCAGTAATCCTGCTGGGCCTTGGTTCCGAAGCGCATGATGAGTTCGCCAGGCCCTAGCGAATTGGGCACCATCGCTGTCACGGCGGCCGATACCGATCTGGTGGCGAGCTTGCGCACCACCTCGGCGTGGCCAAACGCCGAAAACCCGAGG
>JAEXKM010000181.1 GCA_023445705.1 Pseudomonadota bacterium | reverse complement strand
GTCTGCAGGTCCTGCTTGCCCTTTTCCGACAAGGTCGCGCTGCCGACCGGGAAGAAGACCTTGGTCCGTCCCACCGCCTCCAGCATGCCCACATTGTCGATCCGCTGGGAATTTTCCGCCACGGCGGCGTCCGTGCTCGCCAGACCGGCGGAGATTTGCTTGGCGGTCTTGAGATCGCTGGTCTTGAAGGTGACCTCTGAGGCCGCGACGGCGTCGCCATCGGGCGTCGTGACGACCTCCACCGGGAGCCCCCGTATCAAGGCGCTGGCGGGATAGTCATCGCCGCGCACCCCCAGCACGCCCGTCACCCCCCGCACCTTGGTCGCGCCGGTCAGCTTCACGGGCGTATCGCCAGCATCGCCGCGCACCACCATGGTCGCGCCGTCGTTGGAGATGACCAGGCCTTTGAGCGAAGGCGGGTCGGCGGCAAGGGCGGCTGCGGGAACCGCCAACAACGTCGCCCCCATGCCGAGCGCCGCGAGTCTGTTGTGTGTCTTCATCTAAAGTCCTCGTTTCGACTGCGAAGGACGGGCGCAGAGAACTCGGCCCCCCATCGCGGGCCAAACCTGAACTCGCAAATGAAAGCGCCGAAGCTCGGGCGACGACATCGGGCGAAACCCTCGCTCTAGACTAAATTCGTCTCAGAACTGCGGGCGAACGGGAGGTTCCCGCACCGGCGCTCGACTTGACGTAGAGTGAGGCCGTGGAAAGCCGCGCCGCTTTGCCGGAAAGCGGACACGCGAACGTCCACTGTCGGCAAAGTAGGGATTGCACTGGCTTCCCCATCGCCAACCTGCGCTTTCAGGTGACGACACACCGGGATAGCCTCTATCCCATAACGGAACCGCCGAACCCAATGTCAGCGCAGATCAGCGACCCCCCCAGCAATTCGAAAATCGCTTTGATACGGCGATATCTCAGGGCCAGCGGTCTTCAAAATCAGATCGACAGCGGCAGCTTTCTGAAGAAGTACGCTCTCGGCGCTTCCCCAATGCTCGCCCGCATCGAGGCTCCGATGGCCACCGTACTTCAGGCTCTCCTAGTCGCCTATGAGCCTCGCCGGCAGGCGTGGCAGGAAGAATACGAGGGCCATTTGAACTGGGAGTTCAACGAGGCGGAGCTCTATGAGATCGTCGCGTTCCTTGAGACACCCACCGGGCAACACTTCTTGGAGGGTCGTCGGCGAATGGATGCGTACGTCGGCACCAATATTGAGCACCTTGTGGAGGAAATCGTTGTCGCCGCGGCGGCTGCGCTTGGGTCAGCGGGCCATCGGTAAACCCCAAAACACGACCAGCGGGTCGGCAGTTCGGTGATCGCTGGCGACGACGCCAACGGCTGCAGGGCGCCCACAAGCTGACCTTCGCATCAGCGCCGAAGGCGGACCTTGATTGAGCGCGGGATGACGCTGCGCTACGCAGCAGAATGCAGCCGCTGAGCTCCCATCTTGAACTTCGCCGAGACGGCGCCGAACTCACCAAGTGCGCGCTCGACGGCGGTGCGCTCGCGAGGTTGGAAGAGATCTTCTCTGACCAGCCGCGAGACGTCGCAGGTGTGCGGCTGTTCGGCCTCGAGCCCTTACGGCCGTTCCTCATCACGGGCGGTCCTATCGGCTCCCTCGCAGCAGGCAAGCTGGGCGCTGACGCGAGACCCGTTCGCGCGATCCTTTTCGACAAGACGCCGTCGGCGAACTGGTCACTAGCGTGGCATCAGGACCGCGTCGTGGCGGTGCGGGAGCGCGTTGAGGCCGAAGGCTTCGGACCTTGGACCCGCAAGCACGGCGCGATCCACGTCGCTCCGCCGTTCGAGATTCTGGCCGGTATGCTAACGATACGGCTCCATCTAGATGCCGTGCCTGAGACGAATGCACCGCTGCTTATCGCACCGGGCTCACACCTTCTCGGGAGGATCCCCGAAACCGAAGTTTCGGGCGTCGTCGCCCAATGCGGCATCGCGGCCTGCTTGGCGGCGGCCGGCGACGCTTGGACCTACGCCACGCCGATCCTGCACTCGTCCGAAAAGGCGGTAATCGCTGCGCACCGCCGAGTACTCCAGGTCGACTACGCAGTCGGCGACCTGCCTGCCGGCTTGGAGTGGCTCGGAGTCTGAAACGCACCAATTGGAGAACAAGGCCTCCGACCGGAAAGCGGACCCTGTCGTCCGTGAGGCTCGATCTTCGGGCGTTTGCAGGCGGCGTAGCCGCTGTGGATCTGAACCGGACCTCTCATCGGATGCGGACTAGACGATCGCTCTAGAATCGATGACGCGCGTCGGTTCCTCAACTAGCCTGACCGCATGAGAGTCAAACCGCCATCCGAATGGTCTGAATGGGGACTCGTCGGCCTCGTTGCCGGCGCGTTTCTATTCGGAATCGCTTCTATTCCGCTCGTGATGATCGGGGCGAAGCTCTTCCTCCGCTGGTTCCAGGGTTGGTAAGCTTCAGGCAGACGGACGTCGAAGTTCTGACGCCTGACCGGATTCTGCCCATCTGTCCGGCCTGGGATGCGCCTATTCCGAAGTCCTGGCGGCGCTGGGCTCGGGCTCGCGACATCGGATGAACACCTGAGCCGGCCGCCTCCTAGCCGGCGCAGACGCTCAGCCCCTTCAGAATTTGTAGTCGACGCCGATGCGCAGGAGGTTGGCGCGGGTGTCGGCCTCGGTCGTGAAGGCAGCATAGCCGTTCGGCGTCACCCAGGAGGCGCGCACGTCGCCCAGATCGACATAGAGCCACTCGCCCCGCACCGATATGTTGTCGGAAAAGGCGTAGGCGCCGCCGATGCCGCCGGTCCAGCCTGTCTTAGTGTCGGCGTCGCTGAAGTTGGCGCTATTGGGCGGCACACGGGTGTCGACGAAGCTGGCGTCGACCTTGACGCGCGACATCGCCAGGCCGGCGGTGCCATAGATCATCCACGGGCCGCTGGCGTAGCCGATCCGCGGGCGCACGGTCCACACCCACTCGGTCTTCACTTCCTGGGACACCGTCGCGTTCACCGCCGTGGTGAGGATCGGGGTCAGCGAATAGGTGTTTGAGCGGCTCTGGCCGATGTCCATCCAGCCGCCGTCGGTCTCGATGCCGAAGACGATATTGCCGGACTGGAAGTTGTAGCCTGCCTGGACTCCGCCAGTGAAGCCGGTGTCGTTGTCGTCTTGGCTGAACGGAGCGTTGATGATCGAGATGTCGGTCGGCGGGATGAACACGGCGCCGTTGCCGCGCTCGACCCGGGTCCCGAGGTTGGTGTCGCCCCAGGAGGCGCCGAGGTTGCCGCCGATATAGAAGCCGGTCCAATCGTGGCCATAGTCCTGGGCCAGGGCCGGAACCGGCGCGAGCAGGCAGGCACACCCGCCCGCCAGCAGCAGATGCTTCAGAGACATCGATATCCCCTTCCGATTGGCGGATGAGACTCATCCGCACTGAACAGGCGCCCACACGGCGCGCCGCGGCGGTCATGTAAGTAGGCGACGCTCGGCCTCTTTCGGCCGGCGCCGCACTGCGGAACCACCACGCACGTGAATGTCGCACCTGCACGCGCCACGGCCCATTCGGGTCGACACCTGAGCCCCTCGCAGGGCCTCCTGGCGGGCCGCAACGCCTTGCGGCGCAACGGCTGCCGCGCCAGCAAGCACACACGGCGGTTCAGGCGAAAGCCCCAAAGGGACCGCTGTAGCGTGACAAGTATCGGCGCGGCGATCGGCCCTTCGGCTTGGACCCGGCGCTGCGGATCGAGGCGCCCGCCAGGCCGAAACCGGTGGTCATCTTGGCTGACCCGCGAAGCACAGGGCGGCGTCACCACCGCCGGATCGAAGTGGCCAACCTGGACCGCGATGGCGGCGCGGCCAGGCGCTCATCGGACTAGCTGCGCCGCTCCTTCCGAACCGGCATGTCGATATGCCGGCGCTTGCCCCTACCCGCCGGTCACCGCCCGCTGGATCTCGCACAGTTCGCCGATCCCCTTGCGCGCCAGGGAGAACAGGGCCTCGAACTCGCCCTGGCTGAAGCCGCGCTTTTCGCCGGTGGCCTGGATCTCGACGATGTCGCCCTTGCCGGTCAACACGAAGTTGGCGTCGGCCTCGGCGTTGGAGTCCTCTTCGTACTCCAGGTCCAGCACCGGCACGCCATTGAAGACGCCGCAGGAGATCGCCGCGACCTGGTCGATGATCGGGTCCTTGGTGATCACGCCCTCGTCCAGCAGGTACTTGGTCGCCATGCGCAGGGCGACCCAGGCGCCGGTGATGGCGGCGGTGCGGGTGCCGCCGTCGGCCTGGATCACGTCGCAGTCGATGGAGACCTGGCGCTCGCCCAGGGCCACGGGATCCACCACCGCGCGCATGGAGCGGCCGATCAGGCGCTGGATCTCCTGGGTGCGGCCCGACTGCTTGCCCTCCGAGGCCTCGCGGCGACCGCGGGTGTGGGTCGCGCGCGGCAGCATGCCATACTCGGCCGTCACCCAGCCCACGCCGCGGCCGCGCATGAAGCCGGGGACCCGGTCCTCGACGCTGGCGGTGATCAGCACCTTGGTGTGGCCGAAGCTGGCGAGGCACGAGCCTTCCGCATAGCGGTTGACCCCGACCTCGAGCGTCACGGGGCGGAGCATGTCGGCGGTGCGGTCGGAGGGGCGCATGGTGGTCCTTGAGTCTTCACGTCGGAGGGGCGGGACGTCGGATGGGGTCTGGCGTCTTGCGTCGGGCGGCTTATCCTAGATGGAAGAGGTTCCGTCCATGGCCCTGACCAAGCTGCGCCGCCGCCCAGTGACCTACCCCCCAGTGACCCAACCGTCGTGACCCACCCGCTGCTTTCCCCCGGCCCCTCGCTCGCCGAGCTCGACGAACGCGCGCGCGACATCTTCCGCCGGGTGGTCGAGGGCTATCTGGAAACCGGGGAGCCGGTCGGCTCGCGCACCCTGTCCAAGGGCGGGGTGCATCTGTCCCCCGCCTCCATCCGCAACACCATGCAGGACCTGACCCATCTGGGCCTGCTGGGCGCGCCGCACGTCAGCGCCGGGCGCATCCCCACCCATGCGGGCTTGCGGCTGTTCGTCGACGGCCTCTTGGAGGTCGGCGACCTGCCCGAGGACGAGCGCCGCGAGATCGACGCCCGGCTGGCGACCAAGGGCCGCAACTTCGAAGAGGCGCTGAACGAGGCCTCGGCCATCCTCTCGGGCCTGGCCGGCGGGGCAGGCATCGTGGTGACGCCAGCCCGCGACGCCGGGGTCAAGCACGTCGAGTTCGTCGCCCTCTCCCCCGACCAGGCGCTCGCGATCATGGTGTTCGAGGACGGGGCGGTCGAAAACCGGCTGATGCGCCTGGCGGCAGGGGTGACCCCGTCGTCCCTGCAGGAGGCCTCGAACTTCATGAACGCCCGGCTGCGGGGCCGCACCCTGGGCGAGGCCGGGGTGGAGATCCGCCGCGAGCTGGAGGCAGCCCGCCGCCAGCTCAACGAGACCGCCGCCCGCCTGGTGGAGGAC
>JAEXKM010000180.1 GCA_023445705.1 Pseudomonadota bacterium | reverse complement strand
GCCGCCACCTGATCGTCGGGCGCGGCGGCCACATAGAACCAGGTGTCGAACCGTTTCGGCGTCAAGGGCGGCGTAATCCATCGCGCAAATATCGTCAGCGCTTTCAAATCGATAGACACACCGATCTCACGTACGACATCAAGGAATGGCAGCTCGCCGGCATCCACCTTCTGCCGTGTCTCCAGCGTTGCACATTCGCCGCCGATCGGTTTCCCGTCCGCGCCTTGGCCGAGCAGGATCCCAGCCTCTTCGAACACCTCGCGGATCGCTGCGATCCGCAATCCTCGCTGCTCGTCGTCGAACTCCGACCAGCCCAGGGCGTGATCGGCCCAGGCAGGGTCGTGATCGCCCGCATGGCTCTTGCCGCCGGGAAACACCAGCGCGCCCGACGCAAAGTCGATCTGGTGGTGCCGCTTGACCATCAGGACCTCGAAGCTCGGCTCGTCGCGAAGCAGGAGGATGGTGGCCGCCGGTTTGATCTCTGACGTGCTCATGGCATCAGCTTGGGAGTCGCCGATGCGCCGCGCAAGCCTGACCCTGGGGCAAGCGGCGGCCTAGAGCATTTTTGCTGATCGTAACCAACCGCCAACCCTGCCTCGCTAGAATCTGCTCTCGTCGTGGAGGTAGCCGATCTATGCAGCTTGAGGCCGAGGAGTTTCAGCCCCGCGGAGGGACGTCGGTCACGCTGCAGGCCCTTGAGACCCAGACCTCCCTGCTGCCCTTCGCCCTGGCCGCATTCGCGCTGAGCCTGCCGATCTACGTGTGGGCGGGCTCGCACGCGCCCAACGCGGTCTGGATGACCGGCAGCTTCGCCATCTTCGCCGCTGCCTGGGGCCTTCTCTACTGGGCTACGATCTGGCTCAGGAAGTCCGGGGCCAGGCACGACGCCGCCCGGCGCGGCAAGGTGCACATCCTTTGCGGCCTGGTCTGGGCCGCCGCGGTCGCCCAGATCGCGGCCTTCGCCGATGGAGCGGGACCGTTTCGCGAAATCCTGCTGATGGTCGCCGTCGCCTCTGCGGCGCTGGTCATCTTCTTCACCTCGCCCTGGCTGGTCAGCCTGCTCGTCGTCGGCTTCGCCGCCGCCGCTGGACCGCTCTTCTTCGTCCTGCGCGACCAGGACAATTCGACCATGACGCAGCTCAGCATGGGCTCGCTGGCGCTCAGCCTGGCCCTCGCCCTCATGCTCAACCGCGTGCTGCGGCGTCAGTTCTCCATGGCCGCCGAACGCGAGGTGCTGATGCTCGAGCGCGCCAAGCGCATGGAGGAAGCGCGCCGCGTGGCGCAGTCCAAGTCCGATCTGGTCGCCACGCTCAGCCACGAGATCCGCAACGGCCTCACCGGCGTGGCCCACGTGCTCGGCGCGGCCGCCGGGCGCAATGGCCGCTCGGCTCCCTCGCGCGAACAGCTCTCCGCCGCCCTCGACGCTGCGAACGACCTGATCGCAGTCCTGAACACCACCCTCGATTCCGAAACCGCCGAGGCCGGCCGGCTGGAAGTCGACGCCCGGGCGTTCGACGCCGTGGCCCTCGTCCGCGACCTCGTGCTGCTGAACCGCCCCAACGCTGCGGCGAAGGGCCTGGAGCTTTCGATTCACGTAGGCCCGGAACTCTCCGCAGCTCAGGCCGGCGCAGCGGTCGCCGACAGCCACCGCGCCCGGCAGATCCTGGCCAACCTGGTCGGCAACGCGCTGAAGTTCACGGTCCGCGGTCGGGTCGAGGCGCGGATCGAGCTCGCCTCCTCCACGCGCATCGCCATCGAAATCGCCGACACCGGCCCCGGCCTCGCCGCCGAGGAGCTTGAGGCGGCCTTCGAACCCTTCGCGCGGATCGCCCGCACCAGCGCCGGCACGTCCGGCGCTGGGCTTGGCCTGTCCCTGTCGCGCCAGCTCGCACGACTGATGGGTGGAGAGCTTTCCGCCCACAGCGCCGTCGGCGTCGGCTCCTGTTTCCGTCTCGAACTCCCGTTCAGCGAAACTGCAGAGGCCGTTCGCGACACGGCTGATTTCGAGTCCCTGAGCGCCGCCGAGGGACACCGGCGTCTTCGCGTGCTGGTGGCCGAAGACGATGGTCTGAACGCAGCCATGCTGCGCGCCGTCATCGAACAGCTCGGCCACCAGGTGGTTCACGCCATCGACGGCCGCCGCGCCGTGGATCTGGCCAAGGTCTGCGAGTTCGATCTGCTGATGATCGACGGCCGCATGCCGAACCTCGATGGGCCGGCCGCGATCGACGCCATCCGGTCCCTGCCGGCCGACGTTTCCAGGGCTCCGATCATCGCGGTCATCGGCGGCGACGCCGATGAAGCTCAGGAATGCCTCGCCGCCGGAGCCGACACCGTGCTGCGCAAGCCGGTCAGCGTCGCGGCGGTCGCCCGCGCCGTCGCCGACGCCATTGCCATCGACCGCAGCCAGCCGTCGGTTCGCGCCATCGCCTGACCTCTCCTGGCGTCAGCCTTGAGGCTGACGAAGGCGCCCGCCAAGATGGCTTCCCAAAAAGGGGAGGATCCAATGCTGCTGCAGGGTCTGAAGGTCATCGAGTTCGCATCCTACATCGCCGCGCCCGGCGCTGCGGGGGTGCTCGCCGACTGGGGCGCGGATGTCATCAAGGTCGAACGGCCCGAAGGCGATCCCATGCGCCACGTGTTCGGCGACACCAAGAACGCCCTCTCCGGCAATCCGACCTTCGCGCTCGACAACCGTGGCAAACGGGCGATCACCCTCGACATCTCCAAGCCCGAGGGCCGCGAGGCGCTCGCGCGCCTGGCCGCCACGGCCGACGTCTTCCTGACCAACGTCCGCGGCGCAGCGCTTAAGCGCGCCGGTCTCGACGAGGCCAGCCTGCGCAAGGACAATCCCCGGCTGATCTACGCCATGGTCACCGGCTATGGCCTCGAAGGCCCCGACGCGGACAAGCCCGGCTTCGACGTCACCGCATTCTGGGCCCGCGCGGGCGTCGCCCACATGCACGCGCCCAAGGGGTCAGATCCCTTCATCCTGCGCAGCGGCGTCGGCGACCACGTCACCTCGCTGGCCACAGTTTCTGCGATCCTCGCCGCCGTCTACGAGCGCGAGAAGACCGGCCAAGGACGTCTGGTCCAGACCTCCCTGCTCGCGACGGGCGTCTATACCGTCGGCTCGGACCTCGCGGTCCAGCTCGCCTACGGCAAGCTCGCATCCAACAAGCCGCGCAGCGCGCCGTTCGACCCCCTGGCCAACTTCTACAAAAGCCGCGACGGCCACTGGTTCGTGCTCAATCCGCGGGGCTCCAGCAACGACTGGCAGGTCCTCTGCACGGCCTGCGACCGCCCCGACCTACTGGAGGACGAGCGCTTCCGCTCGGGCCGTCTGCGCAAGGACAACAGCCCGGTGCTCGTCGCCGAGTTCGACAAGGCGTTCGGCGTCCTCGACTTCGAGGAGATCGCCCGCCGGCTGGACGACGCCGACCTTGTCTGGGCTCCCGTTCAGGCGCCGGCCGCCGTGGCCGCCGACCCTCAGGTCGCCGCCGCAGGCGCCCTGGTCGATATCGAGGACGGAGCCGGCGGAACCTATCGGTCCCCCGCCTCGCCCGCGCGCTTTCCCGGCGCAGACGCCAAGGTGCGTCCCCCGCCTCCGGCGCAGGGCCAGGACACCCGCAGCGTGCTCAGGGAGTTGGGCTATTCCGACGCTCAGGTCGAAGGCATGTTCGCGGCCGGCGCGGCGGGCTAGCTCTTCTTGTCCCGGGCCTCGGCCAGAACCTGCAGCATCTCGCTGGTGAACAGCGATCCCGTCATGCGCATGCTGGAGCTGGCGTCGTCGTCCGCCTTCGTTCCGCGCAGGATCAGGTTGATCATCGCGTCCTGGGTCGGCTGCACCGACTGCTGACGGGCCGATGCGTACTGGATGAAGCCCTCGGCCGGCCTGGGCGCGATCGGCCGGCCGCCGCCCTCGGCCGTGCTGGTCAGGTTGGCGTAGACCTCGCCCACCGTCGCAGGGCGCCCATCCCGATAGAAGATGGAGCGATTGGCCGCGGCGGCCTCCGGAAACAGGCTGGCCGCGCTGGCGCCTGGGCGGTTCTGCACCGCCTCGATCAGCCGCGCCGAACCTTGCGGCCCCAGGAAGTGAGCGGCGTAGAGTTCGCCGGCCGTGGGCGCGCGCCCGACCCGGCCGCGCAGGTAGGAAGCATGATCGGAGGTCAGCTCGCCCGCCATCAGCGACGCCGCGTGCGGGTCCATACGCAGGTTCATCACCGCCTTGCGCGCCTCGGCTCCCTCTACGAAGTAGCGCCCGTCCGAGCCCTTGTTGATCAGCGCGGCGTAGCGGGCGTAGCCGTACTTCGCGCCGTGCTGCTTGAGCGTGGCCAGCCAGGTCTGCTCGACGAACTGGAACAGCCCCGCCGCCGACGAGGTCGGCGCCTTGGCCTGCGGGTTGTATCCGCTCTCGCGGCCCGCGGTCTTCATGAGGAAGGTGAAGTCGACGCCAGTGGCGTGGGAAGCGCGCTGGATCGCGGCCTCGACTACCCCTCTGATTCCCTGGATCGACATGGTCCATGTGTGGCGTCACATGGTTAACGAGGCGCTAACCATGTTCTTTAGGACTTCCCCGATATCGCCACCGCTTCGCCATGGTTCAGCTTCGCCATGGTCAAGCCTCCGCCACGATCCAGGCGCGACCCTTTGTTTCAGCGACGAAACAAGAAAGGGAGGTCGCCATGGTCATCCGTCAGTTCCTGCCCCTCGCCGTCGGGCCTGCGCAGCGGCGGCGCGGTCGCTCGCCCGCCGTCACGGCCGCCATCGGTCTGTCGATCGCAGTTCACGCCGGCTTGGCCGGCTATCTGGCGGTGAAAACCTGGACGCCGAGCAAGGACCTCTCCCTGCCCGAAGACCCGGTCATGAGCGTCGAGACGGTCACTCTGGCGCCCAAGCCTCCGCCGGTAGCGCCGGAACCCAAGACCGCGGCGCCGCGGGTGGTCGACCGCCCAGTCCAGCTGCCGCCTAACATCGCGCCCATCCCGATCGCTCCGGTTCCCGCACCAGTGCCGACCAAACCGGTCGCGCAACTTGCCCCGCCCGCGCCCCCCGTGGCGACGCCCGCGCCGGCGCCGGTCATTGTCGCGCCCAACTGGCTGAAGCGCCCCGGCGCCAAGGAGTTCGCCCGCTTCTATCCCGAACCGGCCGCACGCCGCGGCATCGACGGCACGGCGGCCATCTCCTGCCAGGTCAGCGCGGCTGGCGGCCTGAGTGGTTGCGTCGTGGCGCGCGAAAGCCCGGAGGGCGAAGGCTTTGGGGCCGCAGCCCTACGTCTGGCCCCCTACTTCAGGATGAGCCCGATGACCCGTGACGGCCAGCCAGTCGAGGGCGGCACGGTGCAGATCCCGATCCGCTTCGACATCGGCGGCTAGCGGCCCTGCTCGGCCTTCTCAGTAGCTCTTGGGAAGGCCGAGCACCCGCTCGGCGATGTAGTTCATGACCATCTCGCGGCTGATCGGCGCAATCCGGGCGATCATCGCCTCGCGGAAGTAGCGTTCGACGTCGAACTCCTTGGCGTAGCCCATTCCGCCATGCGCCAGAACCGCGGCCTCGCAGGCATGAAACCCCGCCTCTCCCCCGAGATACTTGGCCGCGTTGGCCTCCGCGCCGCATTCACGGCCGGCGTCGAATAGCGCCGCGGCCTTGAAGGCCAGCAAGTTCGCGGCCTCCAGTTCGGCCCAGGACTTGGCCAGCGGATGGGCGATGCCCTGGTTCTGGCCGATCGGCCGGCCGAAGACCACACGCTCCTTGGCGTAGTTGGTCGCTCGCGCCAGGGCGGCGCGCCCCAGGCCGACCGCCTCGGCCGCGAATAGCACCCGCTCGGGGTTCAGCCCTTCCAGCAGATAATAGAAGCCGCGTCCCTCCTCCCCGATCAGGTCGGCGGCGGGCACTTCGAGGTTATCGATGAAGACGCTGTTCGACTCGACGGCCTTGCGACCCATCTTGGGGATCACCGTGGCGCTGATCCGGCTGCGGTCGAAGTCGGTGTAAAAGAGGCTGAGCCCTTCGGTGGCCTTGCGCACCTGATCCTTCGGCGTGGTCCGCGCGATGATCAGCATCTTGTTGGCGCGCTGGGCCATGGTCGTCCAGACCTTGCGCCCGGAGATGACATAGCCGTCGTTGGTGCGTGTCGCGCGGGTGGTGAGGCTGGTGGTGTCGAGGCCTGAGTCCGGCTCGGTGATCCCGATGCAGATCTTGTCCTCGCCCGAGATCAATCGCGGGATCGCCCGGTTTCTGAGCTCTTCGCTGCCAAACCTGACGATAGGCATCGGTCCGAAGATGTTCAGGTGCATGGCGCTGGCCCCGGAAAAGCCCGCACCGGACTGCGCGACCGCCTGCATGACCAGGGCCGCCTCGGTCAGCCCCAGCCCCGCGCCGCCGAGCTCCGTCGGCATGGCGGTCCCCAGCCATCCGCCCTTCGCCATCGCGGCGACAAAAGCCTCGGGGAATTCGCCGGTCTCGTCCGTGCGGCGCCAGTAGTCGGCGTCGAAGCCCGCGCAGAGGCGGGTCACGCTCTCGACGATGGCTTCCTGCTCATCGTTTAGCCAGAACCCGCTCATGACGCCCCTTTCCTACTTCGCCGATTGGCTGAATCTCCCGGGACTCAGCCGGTCGGCATAGGGACCAGCCTCCCCTTCCGTCACGCAAGCCACGATCAGCCGCGCCACCAGCGGCGCCAGCAGCCAGCCGTTGCGCCTCGCGCCCGTGGCCAGCAGCACCCCGTGATGCCGGCCACGTCCGACTAGCGGCAGGCCGTCCGGGGTCGCCGCCCGCACGCCGGTCTGCGCGGTGAAAGTCGCGGTCGCCAGGGCTGGGAACAGGCGCGCGCCGGCCGCCTGCAGCCGCGCCACCTCCGCCGCCTCGACGGCCAGGTCGTCCGCGCCCGCCTGCATGGTGGCGCCGACCGTCGCCCCTGCCGGCGCGCCGGTGACATAGGCTCCCGGCCCTCTCACCACGACGCCTTCATAGACCTGGTCCGTGGTGCGCAGGATGTGCCCTTTGATCGGAGCCAGCAGATCGAGCTCCGGCGCGACCACGGCGAGGTCGCGACTCGCCCCGGTGGCGATCACAAGCCACTCTCCGCCCTCGAAGCCGGTCGCCTGGGCCTTATGGAACTGCACGCCGGCGGA
>JAEXKM010000168.1 GCA_023445705.1 Pseudomonadota bacterium | reverse complement strand
TGTCGGCGTTGTCGCACGGGGCCGAGACGATCACGCGCTTGGCGCCGGCTTCCAGGTGGGCGGCGGCCTTTTCCTTGCTGGTGAAGAGACCGGTGCATTCCAGGGCGATGTCGACGCCCAGATCCTTGTGCGGCAGCTCGGCCGGGTTGCGGATGGCCGTGACCTTGATCTTGCCCAGGCCCACGTCGATGGTGTCGCCGTCGACCGTCACATTGCCCGGGAAGCGGCCGTGAACGCTGTCGTACCGCAGCAGATGAGCGTTGGTCTCAACCGGGCCCAGGTCGTTGATGGCGACGACTTCGATGTCGCGGCGCGCATGCTCGACGATCGAACGCAGGACCAGCCTGCCGATACGGCCGAACCCATTGATTGCGACGCGAACGGTCATTCGAGAGACTCCTGAGCCAGTTGATTTGCCGCGGTTTCTTGAGGCCACCGGGTTCTGAGTCAAGCCCTGCAAGCCTTATTCGCCAGGAAACCTCGCAATAGTCGAATTTGGGGAACGGAAAAGCGGGCGAAGCGTTGCGCTGGACCTGGGCTATAGAAGGAACGGCGCGTGGCGAAGCATCACGTGACTGCGGCTGCTCTTGCATTGGCCGCGATTGCTCTCGTGGCGTGCGGACGAACTGAACAGCAGCAGGCGAAGACGTCCGAAAAGGCCCCGGCGCCTGCCGCGCCCACGGCCACCTACGTCTGCGACGACGGCCGCACCATTCGCGCCAGCTACCCTGATCCCGAGACCGCCATCGTCGATGTCGACGGCCGCAACCGCACCCTGAAAATCGCCATTTCCGCCAGCGGCGCGCGCTATACTGGCGATGGCCTGCAGTGGTGGACCAAGGGCATGGACCAGGGCCAGCTCAGCCCGCTGGCCCCCGGCGAAGACATCGCCACCGCCCAGGGCGTGAACTGCAAGGCGCCGGACGCCTCGACCGCGCCCGTTTCCCCCCCGCCCCCGGGCGCGCCGGGCGGTCTTCCCGACGACCGCGCCCCGGTTTCCGAGGCTCCGTTCACGCCGGAAAGCGCGCAAGGCGCGGCCAATGTGGTGCAGAGCTACTTCGCCCTGATCGGCGCCAAGAAGTACGACGAGGCCTGGAAGCTCTGGAGCGACGGCGGCAAGGCCAGCGGCATGACCGCCCAGGCCTTCGCGGCCAGCTTCGACAAGTACGCGAGCTACAATGCCGAGATCGGCGCCCCCGGCGAGATCGAGGGCGGAGCGGGCTCGCTCTACGTCCAGGTCCCGGTGGTGATCTACGGCCGGCTGAAGAGCGGCGAAGAGGTCCACATGAATGGGCCGGTCAGCCTGCGCCGGGTCAACAACGTGCCCGGTTCCACCGAAGAGCAGCGTCGCTGGCGCATCGCCGAGACGGCGCTGAAGCCCTTGCCGGCCAAGTGAGGGGGGCGGGTTATCGCCCGTCCGTCATCCTAGGCACGAGGCCTAGGATGACGAGTGAGGGTCGGTTAGCCGGCGACCGGCTTGACCCGGGCGGCCGCCTCGCGAGCGCGTTCGCGGGCTTCGTCGACGTCGGATCCGCGGGCCAGGGCCACGCCCATCCGGCGGCGCTCGAAGGCTTCCGGCTTGCCGAACAGGCGAATGTCCGAGCCCGGGACGCTCAGGGCCTCGGCGACGCCTTCGAAGGCGATCCCCTTGGCTTCCATCCCGCCATAGATCACCGCGCTGGCGCCCGGTTCGCGCAGGGCGGTGTTCACCGGCAGGCCGAGGATCGCCCGGGCGTGCAGGGCGAACTCGCTCTGGTACTGGGTGGCCAGGGTGACCAGGCCCGTGTCGTGAGGTCGCGGGCTGACTTCCGAGAACCAGACCTCGTCGCCGCGGACGAAGAGCTCGACCCCGAAGAGTCCGAGGCCGCCGAGCTCCCCGGTGACTTCGCGGGCGATGTCCCGCGCCCTGGCCAGCGCCGCCTGGCTCATGGCCTGGGGCTGCCAGCTCTCGACATAGTCCCCCTTGACCTGACGGTGGCCCACGGGCTCGCAGAAGGCGACGTCGTGCTGGCCGTCCGAACCGATGAAGCGGACCGTCAGCAGGGTGATCTCGAAATCGAACTCGACCTTGCCCTCGACGATCACGCGGGGCTGTTCGACCCGGCCGCCTTCGAGCGCGTAGCGCCAGGCCTGGGCGACGCCCTCGGGGTCGTCAACGTACGATTGGCCCTTGCCGGAGGACGACATCACCGGCTTCACGAAGCAGGGGAAACCGGTGATCTGAGCCGCCGCCTCGGCGAGCTCGGCCTCGGAAGAGGCGAAGGCGTAGGGCGAGGTCGGCAGGCCCAGCGTCTCGGCGGCCAGCCGGCGGATGCCCTCGCGGTTCATGGTCAGTTGGGCGGCGCGGGCGGTCGGAATGACCGTGGCCAGCCCCTCGGCTTCGATCCTCACCAGTTCGTCGGTGGCGATGGCCTCGATCTCGGGCACGATCAGGTGCGGACGCTCGGCCTCGACCACGGCCCGCAGCGCCGCGGCGTCGGTCATGGCGATGACGTGGCTGCGATGGGCGACCTGCATGGCCGGCGCGCCCTCGTAGCGGTCGACGGCGATGACCTCGCAGCCGAGCCGCTGAAGCTCGATGGCGACCTCCTTGCCGAGCTCGCCCGAGCCCAGGAGCATGACCTTGACGGCGGTGGGCGAGAGCGGCGTTCCGAGGCGCATATTTGGTTTCCTATCGGCAGGTTTCGTGACGATGTTCGCCGAAACCTGCCGGCTCTGGAGGAGAAATCCTAGGCCAGCTTGGCTTTCGCCGCGGCGGCCACAGCCTCGGCGGTGATGCCGAACTCCTTGTAGAGGCGGTCGGCCGGAGCGCTGGCGCCCCAACCGTGCATGCCCACGAAGGCCCCGTTTTCACCGATGAAACGCTCCCACCCGAAGGCGGCGGCGGCCTCGACGGCGACGCGGACCGGCGCCTTGCCGATCACTTGCTGCCGATAGGCTTCCGGTTGGGCTTCGAACAGCTCCCAACAGGGGGTGGAGACGACGCGGGTCGGCACGCCCTCGGCCTCGAGCAGGCCCTGGGCGGCGACGGCGATCGAGACCTCGGTGCCCGAGGCGAAGATCGTCACCTTGGCTTCGCCGCTGGCGGCCTTCAGTTCGTAGGCGCCCTTGGCCGAGAGATTTTCCGGCGCGGAGACGCGGACGGCCGGGACCTTCTGGCGCGACAGGGCCATGAAGGCCGGGGTCTTCTTGGTCTGCAGGGCGATCTTCCAGCACTCGGCGGTCTCGACCGCGTCGGCGGGGCGGAAGACGTTCAGGTTGGGCATGGCCCGCAGGCTGGCCAGGTGCTCGATCGGCTGGTGCGTCGGGCCGTCCTCGCCGACCCCGATGGAGTCGTGGGTCATGACGTGGACCACGCGCACGCCCATCAGGGCGCCCAGGCGGATCGCCGGGCGGCTGTAGTCCGAGAACACCATGAAGGCGCCGCCATAGGGAATGACGCCGCCGTGCAGGGCCATACCG
Organism: Pseudomonadota bacterium; assembly: GCA_023445705.1. Classification (GTDB taxonomy): domain Bacteria; phylum Pseudomonadota; class Alphaproteobacteria; order Caulobacterales; family Caulobacteraceae; genus Phenylobacterium. The sequence continues at coordinate 2,076 of JAEXKM010000168.1, read as the reverse complement.
TTCATCGCCGCGGCCATGCCGAACTCGCGCACGCCGTAGTTCACATAGCGGCCCGAATAGTCGGGCGTGTCGAAGATCTGGGTGTTCTTGACGAAGGTGTTGTTCGAGCCGGTCAGGTCGGCCGAGCCGCCGAGCATTTCCGGGATCGCCGGGAAGAGCGCGTCGAGGGCCGAGCCGGAGTGCTGGCGGGTGGCTGCAGCGGGCTTGGAGGCGACGGCCTCGGCGATGTGGGCGTCGAGGCGTTCGAAGGCGTCGGCGGGCAGTTCGCCCTTCACCGCGCGCTGGAAGACCGCGCCGTGGGGCGAGCCGGCCAGGCGCTTTTCCCAGGCCTTGCGGTCCTTGGCACCGCGACGGCCGGCCGAGCGCCAGGGCTTCACGACCTCGTCCGGAAGGGCGAAGGCTTCGCTCGCCCAGCCCATCTTCTGGCGGGTGGCGGCGATTTCCTGGGCGCCCAGGGCCGCGCCGTGGGTCTTGTGGTGACCTTCCATGGTCGCCGCGCCCTTGCCGATCTTGGTCTTGCAGGCGATCAGGCTGGGGCGGTCCTGCTTGGTGGCCCAGGCCAGGGCCCGGCGGATCTGGCCATAGTCGTGGCCGTCGATCTTCTTCACCGCCCAGCCGGCGGCCTTGAAGCGGGCGACCTGGTCGCCGCTCTCGGCCAGCGACACCGCGCCGTCGATGGTCACGTCGTTGTCGTCCCAGAGCAGGGTCAGCTTGGCGAGCTTCAGGCGGCCGGCGAGGCTGATCGCCTCATGGCTGACGCCTTCCATCAGGCAGCCGTCGCCGCAGATGACCCAGGTGCGGTGGTCGACCAGGTCGGCGCCGAACCGCGCGGCCATGTGACGCTCGGCCATGGCCATGCCGACGGCGGTGGCCAGTCCTTGGCCCAGCGGGCCGGTGGTGGTCTCGACGCCGGGGGTATGGCCGTATTCGGGGTGGCCGGCGGTGTTCGAGCCCCACTGCCGGAAGTTCTTGATCTGCTCCAGGGTCATGGCCTTGAAGCCGGTGAGGTGCAGCAGGCTGTAGAGCAGCATCGAGCCGTGGCCGGCCGACAGCACGAAGCGGTCGCGGTCGGCCCATTCCGGCTGGCTGGCGTCGAATTTCAGGAACTTGGTCCAGAGCACGGTGGCGACGTCGGCCATGCCCATGGGCATGCCGGGGTGGCCCGACGCGGCCTGTTCGACGGCGTCCATAGAGAGGACGCGGATGGCGTCGGCCATGGTCTGCAGCGGTGCGGGCATTTCTTTCGGGTTCCGATGCTCTGGCGGGGATTTGCGCGCGCCCCTCGCACGCGAGGCGTGCAGGGTCAAGGAAGCGTCACGCCACAGGGCGGGTTTCGGCGCGCGCCCGACGCAGGCTATAGATTAACGGACACAGTTTAGGAGCTTGCGAACATGCGGGAGCCGACGGCGGAGAGCCCCCTGGATCAGGCCGTAAAGCGGCTGGATCGAGCGATCTCCCAACTCGAGCAACGCCTGGCGGCCGGGGCGTCCAAGAGCGCCGACCTGTTCGATCAGGGCAGCGCGCAGCTGGCGGCCGAGCTCGAGAAGGCGAAGGTCCGCGAGAAAGAGCTGGAGGCCGCCGGAGCCGAGGCGTCTGCGGCCCTGGGTCGCGCCATCGCCGAGATCAAATCCGCGCTCGCCAACGAGAACTCCGACGAGATCGAAGAGACCGAGGAGGCGTAAGCCCATGGCCCAGGTCAACATCACCGTGAACGGACGTCCCTATGCGGTCGGCTGCGAGGACGGGCAGGAGCAGCACCTGCTGGAGCTGGGCCGGCTGTTCGACCGACAGGTGCGGCAGGTGTCCGAGGACATGGGCCAGCTCGGCGAGACGCGGCTCTTCCTGATGGGAGCCCTCTTGCTGGCCGACGAGCTCAGCGACCTGAAGGGCCGGCTCTCGGTGGTGCAGGCCGAGCTGGCGCGGTTCCAGTCGGATCAGGCCCGGGTGGAGACCCGCGCCGTCGGCGCGCTGGAAAGCGCGGCCAAGCGGATCGAGAAGCTGGCGAACGGGTAGGTCGGCTTGTCGGCGACCCCCGAGGGGAGGATCTCGTCTCCTAAGATGCTCCCCCGCTGGGGG
>JAEXKM010000158.1 GCA_023445705.1 Pseudomonadota bacterium | reverse complement strand
CCACATGACTGATCAACATCCGAAGTCGGCTGCCGCCCAGACGTCGCAGCTGAAGCCGCCGCCGCCGGCGCCCGCGACGCTTGAGCGTCTGGCGCGGATCGATCTTGTTCCTCCTGAAGCGACCACGTTGCTGCGCGACACCTTGCGCGATCCCTCTGCTCAAGATGCTCAGGACAGCTACGAGGCGCTGCGCGCAGCTAGTTGGAAGCTGCTCACGGGTCGCATCTATGGCGACGCCATGCGCGAATGGTTGGACGTCTTTCGCCGCGCCGCAGCGCTCATGAAGGCCGCGGACGAAAAAGTGCTCGCCGAAAAGACGCTAACCCTCGCCGAACTTGCGCTGGAATCTGCTCGGTTCGGTGACGCTCATCGGCGCGAAGCCATGGCCCGTCGCGGGCCAGTGCGAAAGGTACTCGCAGCCCTTCAGCACGCACGTGGTCAGGCGATGCGAGAGGAAATCCTCGCGGCGACGGATCTGGGCCAAGCCAACCTGTCACGAACCCTGGGAAACATGGTCTCAGTCGGTCTGATAGAGCGGACCGAGATTGGCCGGGAAGTGCACCTTTCGCTGACACAGCAAGGTAGCGAAGTCCTACGCCAGCCGCCGGCCGGCCCAAATGGGGCAGGCGGATTGTCACTCTATCCAAGTCTCGACGAGGACGAAAATGCAGACAACGCCGCCGCTCGTTAGCGAGCTGGTCGCGCAAGTTCTGGAAGCGAGTACCGACGCCCTTCGCCTGCATCACGAGCAGCTATTTGCGAAAGCGCGGGGGTTCGCCCAAGAACTGTCGATTACGGAGCGGCTAGAGCTTGGCGATGTCAGCGATTTGGCTGACGCCGCTCAACCTGGTGGCCTGGGGCAAGGTTTTGCCCACCGGGACATCTCAACGCTGTTCCGCAATCGCCTGCGAGACTTCTACTCAGCGACCTACCGTGAACGCGGGTTGCTTCGGAGGGGCGTTGACCGGCACATCTGGGCCGCCGATCCGGATCGCAAGTTGTTCTCCCTTTTTCCAACCGGCTGGGCGGCGGAGCGCGAACTCGAAGAAGACGACCCTGAGGGAGACGAACGAAGCGCCGTGCGCACGCGCGTCTCCGCATGCGTTCAATATGCGCTTCTGCGTAATCGTCGGGTGTTGCAAGTCGAAAAGGCCACAACCAAGCGCCGTGACCTCGAGAACGCGCGGGCGACGATGTTCATCCCATCGCCCTACGCCGTGGCCGCTAGAATCCTGACCGACCCCGAGGCGCCTGCGACGGAAAACTATGCTTTGGCGGCGCTGCGAACCGACTTGGTCGGCCGAATGAGCGCCGGTCATGGCGACATCGCTTTCGGCTACGACGAGATTTCCCGCGCGCTAGATACGATCTACAACCGGATCTCGACCAGCAAGGCTACTTCTCTGAAGGTCGATGCGGGGATTACCCAGTTCCTTTGCCACTATCTTGCGATGATGGGAATCCTCACGGTCCAGGTGCAGTGGGATCAGCAGCAGAACCGCGCGCGTGTCGATCGCCTCCTGCGAAGCACCGAAAATCTCTTCGATCTGCGGCTCAAGCGGGGTGAGCCGCGAGGCCTAGGCATCGACGTTGGCTTTAGGATTCACCCCGACTACTCGACGCTCCCCGAACCTGGCGAATTGCTCAATCAGTTGCGCGGCCTCCCCTTACCCATTGAGGGCGCGGACGCCATTTTCCACGGAGGACTACGGTTTTCCGCGGGGGGCGATATCGTTGCGGCGGTTTCCGGCCCCTTCGGGGCGGGCAAGACATCGGCCTGCCTCGCGCTTGCCTCGTCACTGGCCCCATTAGGATGCCGTACGCTCTTCCTCTCCTGCGAAGAGGGCGCGGACGATATCGAGGCGCGGCTCGCGGAGGCGGCCCCAGAAAATCTGCGACGCTCCACTCCGCTCTTCGGCTGTGTAAGCCTTGAGGACGTTCGCAACGTGGGGCCCAAGTCGCCTTGGTTTCGGGCTCACAAGCTGCGGCTCGATCCATTCGCTGAAATTGATGGCGAGGAAAAGATTGATGTCGCGGCGGCGGTCCAATCGATTATCGAGCGGGCGATTCACGCCTCAAGCATCTTCCGCCCATTCTATGACGAGGAAGAGAAACGCAAACGGCCGTCATTCGCTCGCCGTATCATCATCATCGATGGCTTCCACCAGCTCTTCCGCGAGTCCGATGCGCCTCAAGCAACCGTGGAACGTTCGCTCCGGGCGCTGATAGACTACTGCCGTGGACTTGAGGCGGTCGTGATCTTCACGGTCGCTGAATCCGAGCCTGCCATCCAGCGGCTGGACTATCTTTGCGACCTCGTCATCCAACTCGATCGCGAGGGCTTTGAGCGACCCGACTCCAAACCGAACCGGATCTTCCGGCTGCTGAAGGCGCGTCGCCAACCAGCTCTACCCGGGGCGCATATCTTCCATTTGACCGGGCCCAAGAGCTTTCGCGTAAAGCCCAGCGTGCTCGCCCATGGTCAACAGGCGAGAGTGCGGCGGTGGATCGATCCGGATGCGCAAAGTCGCATCCAGCTTGCAGACGATTGGCCTGAGCTGAAGATCAGGAACCGCAGCCAGGTGCTGATCTATGGGAAGGGGAGCTCTGGGAAGGCAGGCCTAGGCCTGCACATCCTCCACCGCCGCGCGATCACCAACGGGGCCTTTAACGCGCATAACCAATCGCTGTTTGATCAACCGGGCGCAGCGGAGGTTCAGTCGCCGCTACCGCCCTATGAAGCGCGCACATTGGTAGTGTCGTTCCTGTACCAAGCGGCGCACTACCGCCAGATCTATCGCAAGCTGATGAACACGCCGCGCCGCCGGCGGAGAGGCAATGGAATTTGGTGGCCAGACTCGTCGGTTCCACCGGACGTCGTCAGCCTGTATCCGGGCGCCATCACGCCGGAAGACTTCCTCGCCATCGTCGAGGCGAAGCTTGTAGCCGCTGAATTTCGCGGACTCGCCTACACCGGCGTACTCATCGACGGTATTCACAACGTCTTTGTTCAGTACCCCTCCCTTGAGAGCGACACCGCCTTCTGGCCTCAGCTCTACAGTCTTCTGCGGCGGCGGGGGGTCACGGTCGTAACGACACACACGGACTTCTCGCTGCGTGACCACGAAGCTAGCGGACGGGGATTTGAGCTCGACTTCGAACATGCTCAGCGCAAATCCGCGCCGCTGCTGTCTGCCTTGGTTTCAGCGGCCGACTATGTCTTCGAGGTGACGGCCGACCACTATGCAAATGGCCAAACAGATCATCGGCTGTATCCTCGGACGGCGCTCGGCGAGGACCCTCCACTGGGATATGTCACCTGGGATCGCGCCCAGCTGCGGCTCGGCGAGTGGAACGCGAAATTGGTCGAGTAAGCACCGCGCCAGCGAGCCAGAACGGCCGATTCGGGTCGAAAGCGGTCGATCGCTAGCCGCTTCCTACCCCGTGCCCTTAGGTAAACCCACGCATCGTGAGAGTTATAGAAGATGACGGAAGGAGATATGGCTGCGGCCGCTTGGTACTCGGCTAATTACAGCACGATCGCACATTGGATTGTTCGGCCAACCGACAAAGTGGTGCTGGGCGAAGCCAGCTCGAGAACCTGCCGCTTCTGCGGCAAGTCTGAACCTGAGGTCACCTTCAAGCTCGAAGCGCATGCCATTCCAGAAGGGCTGGGGAACAAGAGCATATTTTCCAACTATGAATGCGATCCTTGCAACCAGGCCTTCGGTCGAGGGATCGAGAATGATCTGGGGAATTGGTCCAAGCCCATGCGAACGTTCAGCCGCATTCGGGGCAAGAATAGCGTTCCTACCCTGAAGAAGGGCGGCGAAGCGCCTGGCTGGCGGATCGAGCACGACGACAAGGGTTTCAGCATCAAGCAGTACGAGGACGAGAAAGTTTGCGCCGTCGACGCCGGGAACAAGTCGATCCGCTTCGACCTCAAGCGCGATTCCTACACACCGGTTGCCGTCCTAAAGGCGTTTGTGAAAATCGGCCTGACTCTCATGCCAGAGGCCGAGATCCAGAACTTCGAACACGCCATTGCGTGGGTCAGTGATCCGGACCACAGCAAGGTTCTCGCTGAGCAGTGTCCGGTCATCTACACCTTCATTCCTGGTCCTATGCCGAATGATGTGATTGCGGCGTTTATCCTTCGCCGGAAGCCGGGCGTATCTGGTGTGCCCTACGCGTGGGTAGTCATCGGCTATGGAAATGAAGTGTTTCAGTTCATCATCCCTTCCAAACCTCAGGATGGGAGCGGATATCCAAGCTTCCAATTACTTCGCTTCCCAACCCCTTCATTGCAAGACGAGAGAGTTGGCGCGCCCAAATGGAGGGCTCTCGATCTGACGGGCCGCGATGTGGTGAAGGGCGAGGCCTTCTCGATTTCCCTAGGCTTTGACGAGCTCGTCGAGAGGCCGCTTCCCCACAGCGCTGCTGCCGACGATGGGGCCAGCTAGCCGTTCGAAAACCGCAGCGCGAACGCAGCAGACTGAACGTCCGCAATGGGGCGAGTCCGGACGATCGCTAGGGTCTGGGAAGCGGACGTGGCGGAGTAACGGGACCCTGCCTGAAGGCACTCCCGCCTCTTGGCGGCGCTGGCACGCTTCCGCTTGGACCGAGATAGCCACCTTGAACCTTCATGCGGGGAGCGATGCTCTTGGCGGTAGCCCGGAAAGGCCACAGGCATCTCAGAATAGCCAATCCATCCTCCGATACGCTCGCTTCCTAGCTCGCCACCCTCAAAATGGTCGAAAAGCCGATCGACTCGACCCTCCAACCACGACTTTTCATCTACCATCTCTTTGGATATAGGCACCAACCGACCTGTGGGCCGCTTTGAGAGGCGAGCTTGAGCACTGGTGCCAGACCAACAAGGTCGCGCTTGAGATCGCCCCGACAGCGGGTGTGATTTAGTCGGCAACGGGTCGGAAGCGGCCGATTTCTTCCATCCGAGCAGCGGAAGGCAATGGACGCTTCACAAGGTCAACTCCAAGGCGAATAGAGTTTTGTATCGAAGACCCAAACGTCGAGCGGGAATCCGCTCGCCGCTCGGGCTTCCTTCCAACGCGCCACCCACATGCGAATGTCGGCGATATTGTCAGCTCCAAGCCCGCCAAATGCGCCGACGTACACTTCCCTGATTTTCTTCTCGCCAATGACCCGCAATAGGTGGGCGTCGCGATCGTTGAGACTGTGGCCGTAGGTAAATAGCGCCCCGTCGCGATGGTTCATTCCACTCCCGAGGTAGCGGCGCGCCCACGTCAGATACCTACTCCGAGCGATCCGGCTCACTTTGTCTTCGGTCGTTCCCTCAGCGACGAACACCGGAAACTCGCCTTGATCCAATCGCCTCCGAGCCTGATCGATCAGGCTCAACCGGCCATCGTATCGCAACATCATCTGCCCGCCGTCGGGTCGATCGTAGGTGTGAAGCGCGCCGTGGAGGTAGACGAGGCCAGGTGCCAACTCAGAGTCCCAGAGAGCGTAGCGCGGGTCATCACTGACGGTGTAGTGGCGATCGAAGCAATTGAATCCACGGCCACCCCGAACGACCACCCAATAGAGCAGCAAGTCGTAGTTGGTCGTGTAGACTCGACCATCTAATTTTAGACCACGACCGCCGCCGACGAAGTGCTTTAGAAAGGTGACACACCGCTGGCACTCGTCCTGTCCCATCATTGCCGCGCTTTCCGGATGAACTCGTTGAAGCGCACCGATGAAACCCGCTCGGACCTCTTGTTCTTGTCGCTTCCACTCCGCCCGATCCGACGGTGTGGCGTTCGGATCAGCTAGCTTGCGCTTGAGGGCGCCGAGCACCTGCTCAAAGTCTGCGGTATTAAGCTTCGCGAACAACGCGACGACCGGCTCGCTGAAGGGACCGGCCCTGCTAAGCAGCGATGGGAAGGAAAAGCTGCCTCGCCGGGCCGCAATGCTGAAGCCGTTCCCGAGCAAGAGGAACCGGGGTCGGGCCTTCGTTTGCTCGATAGCGGCCTCGAAGGTGATCGTCCTGAGATCGACCGACACATCCATATGGCCAGGGTGCGATGATTCGCCCAGCGACGCTGCTCGCAGCGCTACAGCACAAACGGTCGAAAGTCGGACAATCACACCGCTGATAGCCGGCCCGATCGATGGCGCGCAAAGGAGCGATTTCGACCCACGGCCAAATGTCGTCGGAAAGCGGACAGCGTCTATGTCCGCGAAGGGTGGATAGGAGACATTACCCACCCAACTGAACATCAGCTGCCTATCGTCCGACGCCGCGGACCAACCATCAGCCCTTCGATGCGCGATCCCTCCGCTACCAGGACTGGACGAAGGCGCCGGAACAGCCGCGCGTAGTTGTAGAACGGCACGCTGGGCCACAGGTGGTGCATCAGGTGCAGGTTCTGCTGCAGCAGCAGGAAGGTGCCGCCGGCCCAAAGGCTGACCCGCGTGTTCAGATAGCGCTCGGTGCGATCGAAGGGGTGATGCGGCAGCCACTGAAAGAAGATGTTCAGCGCTAGAATACCCAAGCGCGTCGGCAGGAACCACAGCATCAGCCAGTCGACGACATGGCCCGTGGCGATGGCTGCGATGAGCAAAGCCAGGGTGAAGAACGTGACCGCCGAGACCTGCGCAATCTCGCTGGGGCTGAGGATCATGCCGAGCCGCTTGTAGCGCTCAGGATTGATGAACTTCACCGCGACCGCCGGCAGCAAGGACAGCGGGATGCCCACCAGCCACTTCTTGAGCAGCTGGACGAAAGTCCCCTTCACCACGATGTCGGGATCCCGCTCGGTGTTGGTATGGGAATGGTGCAGCACATGGGTTCGCTGCAGTGCAGGCCAGCCCGCGCCCATGCCGATGGCGCCGATCCAGCCCACGACCGTATTCACCCATGCGGCGCTCTTCGGCTTGGCTACGACGTTGCCGTGGATGGCCTCGTGCACGAGGGTGTAGTGCGCGTAGGAAATCATCGCCAGGAGCGGGGTGCAGGCCCACAGCGCCAGCGTTCCGCGCAGCCCGGCCACTATGATCGTGAGCAGGGCCGTCGGTAAGAGCACAGCCAACGCCAGCGTCGGCCATGCCACGGCCGGCGACAACTCCATGGCGATCTGCCGCTCTTGAGAGTGCGAAATCCCGATCGCTGCGCGCAGCGCCTTCGGGTCGTGAGCCTCGTCAGCCATCTCGCGTCCTCCGTCCCCTGCCTTGAGAGGGCCGACGATAGCCGCTTTGAAAATCAAAGCGACTCGAAAGTGACGCGCGTGTCATTTTCCATTTAGGGGCTGGACAGCCGCGATATGAATTTCATAGCGTGCGTCGCTACAGAAATCATATCGACGCGTCTTGGGGATCGGCGGGGACTGGAAGAGCGCATGGAAGCGGCCGAGAACGATGCAGTCGATCACACCCTCTGCCCGATCGCCCACTCGACCGGCCTAGTAGGAGACCGCTGGTCGATCTTGATCGTGCGCGAGCTTCTGATGGGACAGAGCCGCTTCCAGGACCTTCAGGCCCAGACAGGTGCAAGTCCGCAGATGCTGGCGGCGCGGCTCAAGCGGCTCGAGACCGATGGACTGGTCGAGCGGCAGGCCTACTCGCAGCGACCGCTTCGTCACGAGTACCGCCTGACGCTGAAGGGGCGTCACCTGATGCCGGTCATCCTGGCGCTGAGAACCTGGGGCGAACGTTGGGTGAAGCCCGCCGATGGGCAGCCGGCGACACGCATGTTCCACCGGACTTGCGAGACTGAGCTTGAACTCGACGGACACTGCCCGACCTGCGGCGGCCTCGTGCCGTGGACTGAAATGCGCGGTCAACCGAGCGAAGCGTGGACCGAGGAGCGGCGGCGGCGCGCCGCTGAATTCGCAGAACAACGGCGGGCGTCAGCCACCGTCCAATCGGAGCAAGAGCAATGAGCAATGCGGGCAATCTGTCGGCAGTCGCCTCGGGTGTCCTGATCGAGGCCGAGGACTTCGACAGCTACGGCGGTTGGGTCCTCGACTCGCAGTTCGAGAGCCAAATGGGCTCGCCATATCTACTTGCCCACGGCCTGGGCCGCCCTGTCGCTGACGCAACGACTATCATCGATCTCGCCGCGGCAGGCGAATACGATGTCTGGGTCCGAACGCGCGACTGGGCTCCGCCCCATGGGCCGGGACGGTTTAGCCTCTCGATCAACGGGACCACCCTGGAAACGCAGTTCGGTGTGCAGAGCGCCGAATGGAGTTGGCACCCGGCCGGCAGGGTGTCGCTTCCGAAGGGCGAGGTGAAGCTGGCCCTGCACGATCTCACCGGTTTCGACGGCCGGTGCGACGCGATCTTCCTCGGCCGCGATGGTGCGGTCCCGCCGAACGGGGTGGACGACGAAAGCCGCAAGTGGCGCAAGGCGCTCCGTGGCCTGCCAGACCAGCCGGTCGACGCGGGTGAGTTCGATGTCGTCGTTGTCGGCGGCGGAATCTCCGGCTGCGCCGCGGCTCTCACCGCGGCCCGCCTCGGGCAGAGCGTGGCGCTGATCCATGATCGTCCGGTGCTCGGCGGCAACGCGAGCAAGGAAATCGGGCTGATGCCGCGGGGCGCCCAAGGCAAGCTCCTGCTCGAGTTGGCGGAGCGCACGCCAGACGGCGACCTGGCAGCGCTGTCGCTACTGCAGGCCGAACCGACGGCTACCGTGTTCCTCGAACACCGGATCATCGCAGCCGCGCGCGAAGGAGACCGGATCGTCTCGGTCGACGCCGTTCAGGCGAAGGGCGGGCTGGAGCGTCGCTTCAGAGGCCGCATGTTCATCGACACCAGCGGCGTGGCGATGCTTGGGGTGCTTGCTGGCGCCGAGACCATGTTCGGCCGCGAAGCTCGGTCGCAATATGACGAGCCCTATGCGCCTGAAGTGGCTGACGAGATGCACCATGGGAACACGCTGTTCTTCCGGACCCGAATGGCCGATCACCCGGTCCCGTTCCCCGAAGTGCCCTGGGCGACGGAGGTCTCGAAGGACTACGCCAACCTCAGCGGCCAGCTGACGAAGCCGGGCGTTGAGAACGGACCTGGCCCGGTCGCCGGCCCGAACCCCGACAACGCCACCTTCCAGTTCAGTGCGGATCCGAGCCAAGCCTGGATGATGCAATTCCCCGCCACCCACTACTGGGAGTACGGGCAATGGCTGGACCCGTACACGTCGGGTGAGCTGGTCCGTGACTACCTCATGCGGGCGCTCTACGGCACCTTCTCGAACGTCAAGAACATGGAGCCGGAGGCCTATGCCAACCTCGAGTTCGACTGGATGGCCTTTGTCGCCGCTCAGGGAGAATTTCGGCGCTACAAAGGCGACCACGTCCTAACCGAGAACGATATCCGCAACCACACCCGCTACAACGACATGCTGGTCGCCAACGACGGGTTTTTCTGCATCCACTGCGCCTGGTCTCCAGGCGAGGGGAAGTACGACTTCCGCTTGAAGGACTGGATCATGGATGTGCGGGATCAGCAGCCCTACGGCATCCCGTTCCGCTGCCTGTACTCGGCCAACATCGAGAACCTGCTGATGGCCGGCAAACACATCAGCGTCACACACGTCGCTGGCTCGTCCGTGAAGCTGATGGGGAACGGCGCTCAGCACGGTGTCGCCACCGCGGCCGCCGCGTTCCTGTGCAACGAGCACGGGACGACGCCGCGCGGTCTATACGACGCCCATCTGGACGAACTTATTGCGCTTGTTGAGCGGCTCAGCGGTCACGAGCACGACCCCGCAGGCGCCGGGGCGCGGAGGTTCGTGGCGGTCCCGGGCTAACGCGTTACGCCAACAACATGCGATTTGGGCAGGCGCAGCCTACGTATCGCTAAGGCCGCGGCTCTCGAAACGGCACCCGAGAGATGCGGCAGCCTCACAGCGGGTTTGGGTAACGTCCGTCATGGGTCGCAAGCCGAACTAGCCTTCAGGCGGCAGAGCGGACCTAGCCGGTGTCCGCTATGTGGATTCAGGCTGAAGACAGCGACCCTCTCGGACAATCTGCGCGTCTGCTTTTCGACAGACTTAGGTTGGCCGGTGTCGAATTCAGCCACCCTTAAACGTTGAACGCCAAGTTGGCAGGCACTGTCGGGGTGCAGTTTTTCAAGCGGTTAGGCCCAACAGTCTTAGGTTGGCCAGACAAACGCGGTCGACGTCGCCGCGGGCCCGGCGCAAAACCCGACAAGGGGGTCGGCAGGAGTGATGCAAACCGACGTAACGAGTCCTTTGGGCCTGATAACAATTGTGGCGGCATTCGCGATCGGCCTCGGCATTCATTGGCGAAGGCTGAGACGGTTTGTGCTGGGGCTGTTCGGCCTAGGACCGGCGGCCTGGCACTGGTTGACTGAGCACCGCTTTCAGCGAGTTGTGGCGAGCCCCGAGGCCGCGGAAACGCTTCGCCAGCTTATGCGCGATAAGTCCCTGGACTTCAGTGTGCGCCTCGCGCGGGTTGACGATCTGAGCGGCGGCTTCACCGGCGCGGCGGAAATGCTCAAGGCTTCGATCCGTAAGGAACGTTTCTGCATCTGGGAGCTCGAGCGCTACTGCGCGGCGATAGAAACTAGCCCTTTCGGCCGGCCGTCCGAGCGAATTGCCGAACGCTACGGCGAGCTTCTGCCGCCCGTCAGGGCGGCGAAGGAGGAAGCCGAGCGCCAGGTTGCCCACCTGCTTGCCAATAGGAGGGCGGTCTCGTCGCAGGACTATATGTCGAAGCAATTGTGGCTAGCTGCAGTTTCGGCCCTCGCTTCGGCTTTGGCCGCTATGATGGCGCTCGCGACCGTCCTGCTCGCCAATCCCAAATAGAAAGTGGCCCCAAGCGTCGCCACCCGCGGCCGAGTGTTAGCGGGCCCGGAGCTGAGCGTTGAGCGCGGCGCGCTCCACCGCGCGCCCTCGGACACCTTAGACAGCAGGAGCTTAAAGCGCGAGCGCGCCTTGCGGAGCGGGTAGTGCGCCGCGTGGTCGGGTCGCCGACGACGTAGTAGAGCCCTTCGACCTCAATAATGCCGACCATGCGGGCGACGTAGCTAGCGTTGCCCTCAGGGCTGACAACGGCTCGGTAGAGCTTGTCAGTAGTGAAACCGGCGCGGGCCAGTGCGCCAATCACCGTGAAGGTCAGACCATCATAGTCGTCCACCCATCCTTCGGCGACATTCAGATCGTCTGCGTGCGGCGTGCTCCACGCGTGCCGCGCGGGCGGGATCATCGCCACACTACAATTCCCAGAAACGGTGATTTCTTGGACAGAGGACGTTTCGAGTCATCGCCGCGGCCTTCACCTGAACGTGAGCGGTCCGAGAACTCTGTAGCGAATTCAACGGCGGCAATTTTGCCGCCTGGATGAGATTTGCGACAACGCGCCATGCACATTGGTTACGCGCGCGTCTCCACGACCGATCAACGGCTCGACCTGCAGCTGGACGCCCTGAAGCGCGCCGGCTGTGAGCGGATCTTCACGGATCAGGCAAGCGGCGCAAGAAACGACCGCCCCGGACTGGAAGGCGCGACCTCGCACCTTCGCGCCGGCGACACCCTGGTGGTTTGGAAACTCGACCGGCTCGGCCGCACGGTTCGGCAGTTGGTCGAGCTCGCTTCACAACTAGAGGGCCGCGGCGTCCACTTCGCCAGCCTGACCGACGGGATCGACACCGGCACGGCGGCGGGCCGCTTCTTCTTTCATGTGATGGCCGCGCTGGCGGAGATGGAGCGGGACCTCATTAGAGAGCGCACGAAAGCGGGACTAGAGGCTGCCCGCGCGCGAGGTCGACAAGGCGGCCGCCCAAGGAAGCTGACAGCCAGGCAAGTGAGCCACGCCGCCAAACTGCTCGCCGACCCCGAGACGACCGGTTCGGACGTTGCTCAAACCCTGGGTGTGGCTAGATCGACCCTCTATCGCGCGC
>JAEXKM010000020.1 GCA_023445705.1 Pseudomonadota bacterium | reverse complement strand
CTGGTGCGGCGTTCACCTCAGGCGCAGCAAGCAGCGCCTATGCGCTCGGCTCTGCCGGAAAGACCGGCGCAGCCGCCGCCGCCGGTGGCGCAGCTGGCGTCGGTCGGGCGGCCGTAGGCGCCGCGCTTTCGCCGCTCAGGAAAGCCGCCGCTTCACTCAAGGACAGTTACCGCTCCGGCGGCCGCGCCGCCGTCACCGCCACGGGCGGCACCATTTCCGGCGGCGGCGCATCGCCCGCGCCGGAGGCGTCCAGCGGTCCACCGTCTTGGGCCACCGCTATGAAGCGCCGCCAAACCATGGCCCACGGCGCGACGGTCGCCGCCCATACGCTGCGCTCCGGCGACGGCGGCGGCGGCGGCGCGTCGGTCGATGTCAGCCAGAAGGATTGATCCATGTTCAAACGCCCCAGCCTCCGCTACGGTCAAACGCCGGAACCGACGACCCCTTACCAACGCGCCGCGCAAGCCTGGGACGACCGGATTGGATCGTCCCGCGTGCAGGCGAGGAACTGGCGCGTCGCCTTCTTCGGCGCGTTGGCGCTGTCGGGCGGCCTGACCGCCGGCCTCATTTGGCAATCGGCGCGCGGCCACATCGTGCCATGGGTCGTGCAGGTCGATCGGCTCGGCGAAGCGCAGGCGGTCGCGCCGGCCGAGGCCGGCTATCGCCCGACCGATCCGCAGATCGCGTTCCACCTCGCGCGCTTCATCGAGCAGGTTCGCTCGATCCCGGCCGATCCGGTGATCGTCCGCCAGAACTGGCTGCGCGCTTATGACTTCACCACCGATCGCGGAGCGGTGGCGCTCAACGACTATGCCCGCGCCAATGATCCGTTTGCCAATGTCGGAAGGGTGCAGGTCGCGGTGGACGTGTCGAGCGTCATCCGGGCTTCGCCCGATAGCTTCCGCGTCGCCTGGACCGAGCGCCGCTATCAGGACGGCAGCCTGGCCGCGACCGAGCGCTGGTCCGCGATCCTCACCGTCGTCATCCAGCCCCCGCGCACCCCCGACGCCCTGCGGAAGAATCCGCTCGGCGTCTTCGTCAATGCCCTCAACTGGTCAAAGGAGCTGTCGCAATGACCGTCAGTCCGTATCGCCGTGCCGCATCGGCGGCGCTGCTCGCTTCCGCCACCGCGCTCGCCGGATGCGCCACCACATCGGCGCGGCCTCCAGCCATCACCTATGACGATCCCCCGGCCGAGATCGCTGCGACGCTCGGCCCGGAACCGCCCCGCGCCGTCGAAGTGGTGACAATCCCCGAACCACTGCCGCTTCCGGGCCAGTTGATGCCTGTGCCCGACACACGACGCCCGCCGGAGCCGACCGATCCTCGCCAGCGCGTCGGCGCGGCGAACGCGGCCGCCCGCGTCCAGCCGGTGCGCGACGGCTTCCTCAACGCCATCCAGCAATATCCATGGACCGACGGCGCGCTCTATCAGGTCTATACCGCGCCGGGTCAGGTGACGGACATCGCCTTGCAGGAAGGCGAACAACTCGTCGGGCCTGGGCCGGTCGCGGCGGGGGACACCGTGCGCTGGATCATCGGCGACACGATCAGCGGCAGCGGTCCCACCGCGCGCGTCCATATCCTCGTCAAGCCGACCCGGCCCGATCTCACCACCAATCTCGTCATCAACACCGATCGGCGCACCTATCATCTGGAACTACGCGCCACGTCCTCGACCTACATGGCGTCGGTGAGCTGGACCTATCCACACGACGCACTGATTGCCTTGCAGGGCCGCAACGCCACGGCCGCAGCCGCCGCGCCTGTGGCGAGCGGCATCGACCTGTCCATGCTCAATTTCCGCTATCGCATCGACGGCGACCGCGCGCCGTGGCGACCAGCCCGCGCGTTCGACGATGGACGGCAGGTGTTCATCGAGTTTCCGGCCGGGATCTCGCAGGGCGAGATGCCGCCGCTGTTCGTAAGCGGCGCATCCGGCGAAGCCGAGCTGGTCAATTACCGGGTGCAGGGCCGCTACATGGTCGTGGACCGCCTGTTCGCCGCCGCCGAACTGCGGCTTGGCGACCGGCGCACCGCGCAGCGTGTCCGGATCGTCCGCACCGATGGACGGGAGCGGCGGCCGTGAGCGATCCAACCGTCACCGCGCAACCCGCCGCGCCACCAGCGCAGGCCGATCCACACGCCTTTCAGCTTCGCGGGCCACCTCCGCGCGTCATGCGCTTGTCGCGCAAGGCGCTCGCCCTCGTCGGCATCGCCGCCGGCCTCGGCATCGGCGGCTCGCTGATCTATGCGCTACGGCCGCCAAGTGAGCGCGAGCACCAAGAACTCTACAACACCGACAGCCGGACCACGGCCGAGACCATCACGTCGGGACCGCGCGACTATGCGCAGGCGCCGCGGCTCGGTCCGCCGCTGCCCGGCGATCTCGGCCGACCGATCGTCTCGGCGCAGCAGCGCGGCGACGCGGTGCCCGTGCCCCCGATTGGCGCTCAGCCAGGTCAACCCGATCCTCGCGTTCAGGCCGCCGAAGCCGCCCGCCAGCGCGCCACCCAGGAACGCGAGGCTGCGCGCACCAGTTCGGTCTTTCTTGGCAGCAGCGGGGGCGCGGCATCGTCAGCCGAACCCGCGATGCCAGCTCCGACCGCCCCGGCACCAGCGGCACCAACGCTGGCTGACGCGGCACCGCAAGGGGATCAGGCAGGCAGACGCGCCTTCATGGCGCAAGCGTCCAACCAGCGCACCGTAAGCATCGAACGACTGACAGCGCCGGTTTCGGCGAACATCGTGCAGGCGGGCAGCGTCATCCCTGCCGCCCTCATCACCGGCATCCGCTCCGACCTGCCCGGCCAGATCACCGCGCAGGTGACAGCCAATGTCTATGACAGCCCGACCGGACGCATCCTGCTCATTCCGCAGGGTGCGCGACTGATCGGCGAATATGACAGCGAAATCGACGCAGGACAGACCCGCGTTCTGCTCGCCTGGGATCGGCTCATCATGCCGGACGGCCGCTCTATCGTTCTCGAGCGCCAGCCCGGCACGGACGGCGCTGGCTTCGCGGGGCTACAGGACCGCGTGAACCAGCATTGGGGCAATCTTCTCAAGGCGGCGGCGGTCTCGACCTTGCTGGGCGTCGGCGCCGAGTTGGGCGCCGACAGCGAGGACGACCTGACCCGCGCCCTGCGGCGCGGATCGCAGGACACCATCAATCAGACCGGCCAGCAGATCGTGCGGCGGCAGCTCAACGTGCAGCCGACGCTCACCATCCGGCCGGGCCACCCGTTGCGCGTGGTCATCACCCGCGACTTGGTGCTCGAACCCATCGGAGGTACGCGATGAGCAAGTTGAAGCTGGGTCCGCTCGCCGACGACCGGCCGGTAAAGCTCACCGTGGAATTGCCCGCCACCGTCCACCGCGATCTTGCTGCCTATGCCGCCGCATTGGCGGCGGAGACCGGCGGCGAGGCCGTGACGCCGGAAAAGCTGGTTGCGCCGATGCTTGCGCGGTTCATGGCGAGCGACCGTGGCTTTGTGCGCGGTCGGCGTAGCGGGAAGGGCTAAACGCCCCGCCAAGATCAGTTGCCGAGGAAGCGCTTCCGGCGTTCAGCGGCATCGACCTTGATGATCGCTTCTTCGGCCGTGGCGCATTCGCCGCCACGGACCGAGCCGTCGCGGCATCCGGCGACAACCTGACGGGCCTCGTCGATATTCGCCACGAAATACTGCATCCCACGCACCTCGCTCGATGCAGGGGCCGCGGGCGGAGCGGTGGCGGCTAGCGCGGCTTGCTGCGCTGGCGCGATCACCGGCCGCAACAAAAAGCCGCCTGAGAACCCGATGACCAGGGTGACAAGCATGAAAATGATTGTCTTGCCTTGCCCCATGACAGTAACTCCAAGAACTGGTGGTCCAATCTACTGAAATATCTGTGTAAAATCAAAAGAGAGCGCGTAGCGTGTCTTGATGAATTCAAGGAAACGCCGTAGCGCCGGGTTGTCGTTGTCAGCGCGCCAACAACCGGAATGGCCCGTTAAGGCCGGCCCCTGTTCACCGTGTATCGCCCGATAGACGACATCGGGATAGCGCGCTCCGGTGGAGCCTTCGCAAACGATGCTGATGCCAGAGCCTCCACCGAGAACGCTCAGCACTGTTTCGCGGCTCGCGTGGAGCATTCGAATGTCGGGCTTTGCGCTCGAAACCGCCAAACGGCCCAACAACATATCCCGTATCTCCGGGCCGGGATCAGCGGCCGGAAGCAGAAACCGCTCGCCGCGAAGATCCGTCCAGTGAACCACGTCGCGTTCGGCGAGCGGATGCGACAGCGGCAGCGCAGCTAACATCCGCTCGCTCCAAAGCGGCTCGCAGCGGAACCCGTTATGGCTGGCGGCACCCATGAGGATGGCAATGTCGATCTCACCTGTATCAAGACCAGCGAGCAGGATGCTGCGGTCTGCTTCGACGCATCCGACTTCGACGTCGGGGTGTGCGTCGCACCAACTCATCATCGTTGCCCGTAGATTGCCGGCGGAAACCGAACTGTTATGCCCCAGCACGAGACCACCCGCTCGGCCCTGACCGGCTGCCCGCATCATCGCCACAAGCTTGTCTGCCGTTGCCACCATTGGTTTCGCGCCGCGAATGAAGGCGTTTCCGGCCGGCGTCGTCGTTACGCCGGCGCGCGAGCGCTCAAAGATCGGCATTCCGATCGAGCGCTCCAGCTTCAGGATAGCCCGACTGAGCGTAGATTGCTCGACATCGAGCGTACGTGCGGCTCGATAGAAGCTGCCGTGATCGGCGGCAGCGATTGCATAGCGCAGTTGGCGGATGTCAAACGACATCATCCCGCTCGCCACTCTTGAATCGCGGCAGCGGCGCGTCGCGCGAGGCCTTGAACAGCACGATGCCCGCTTCGAGCCGGTCTAGAACGAAATGGTCTTTGCTGGCTTTGGCGGATTTGATGTCCGCCTTGGAAAACACGGACAGAGACACAGCGCAGCGGTTTCCCAATTCACGAGCGATAATCGCTTTCGCACGGCACCACCGCGTGTCGTCAGCATAGAGCGTATGATTGACGATGACCCAGAACTCGTAGTCCGAAAAAAAGAGCGAAGCCTTGTCCTCGTACCAAGTGCGTCGGGCATAGGGACCAATAAGCACGATCTTGAGGATTTTGCCGGAAACTGGAGCCGCCACTCCCTCGAACGAAGCGGCCGCACGCAGGATGCGCGTGATACGTTCGACTTCCTGTTGCTTTCTCCGGATGAGGTGCCCGACGCGGGCCATCACCACCTCGCGTGCATAGACATCCTCGATAAACTGGTCCTGGTCGTCCACGTACGCACCTCAAATTGCCGGTTCACGTTTCCGGCAATTGAACGGCACGAGGCGATCTCGGACAATCCCGCTGAACAGAGGGGTGTTCCGATCAAGTCAGGTAATTGAGGCTGACGTAACCGTCTCGAGCGGCAGCAAGCACGAGCTGACTTCGGGTCTTCACGCCATAACGCCGACGAGCGGCCTCAACGTATTCATGGATCGTGCTAGGGCTAAGGCCGAGGATTTTTCCCATTTCCCACTCGGTCTTTCCGGCGGCGATCAGCCGAAGGCAGTCAATCTGGCGCGGAGTTAGGGGTGCGCCATGAGCTTTGACCGCACGGCCTTTGACCAGTGCGCGTCCCGCCTCAAACGCAATTCCGCCGAGCAGCTGTGCCGCAATTGCTTCGGAGTAGGTAAAGGGCCGATCTTTTGGGCGGGCAATGCTGAAGAATGCGCCGCACTCCCCAGGAATGCGAAAGGGTACCGTGTAACCTGTGGTCAGACCATGAGCTCGGCCGCGCTCAAGAACCGACAGCTGCGCCCGCGTAGGGGCGATCACGTCGGGAATGCGTTCCCAGCAAAGGCCAGTGGGACTTCGGATGCTGGCGGCATGAACCGGATCATCCCTATACAGTCGTGCGCTGATGACCTCGTCTACCCAAGATGACGGATAGTTGGTCAACATCATGCAGCCCGAACGGTGCTTGTACAGGTCGCCATCATCGACGAGGGCAAACCAACGAAACCCAAATTGCTGGATTGCCCCGGCGATCACCTCAGATAGCTGCGCGCTACTCTCAGCCGCTTCACATGCCGTGTGGACTTCCTCAAAGTCTCTCAGCTGTGCTGAGTCCAAAGCGTTGATCATAGATAATCTCACACGATAATACGCTGTTCCTTCAGCTGCAGCGCTTGTTTGGTCGTGCCAGCCAGCCCTTGGCTGCGCATCAGCCGTGCCTCAGCGCGCGGTCAATATGGGCGATGGCTTTCGACATACGCCGTTCGACCGCTTTTACACTCAGGCCGGTCTGGTTGGCGATATCCTTGTAAGTCATCCCGTCGCAACGATGGGCGAGAAAAATCGACCGAGTCTTGGGTGACAAACGAGCCAGCGATGCCTGAAGCCGTTCGAGTTGATCGCGCGCCTCGAGCACGGCGATGGGATCGTGACCGACGAGCGGGACTTCGTCGGCTGGAATATGCTTGGCCAGTGACCGGCGGAGCGCGACCTTGGCCCTGTCCCGCAGCAGGTTGGAGGCAATCGTGCTGAGATAGGCTTCTGGTCGTTCGATCGCGGCTCCACGTTTTGCCCGTGCGCCGGCGAGCCGGACGAAACTTTCTTGGACAAGATCGGCGGCGTCCTGTCGCGCCCCGTGACGCGCAAAGAAACGAAGTAATCGTCCGCAATGAATGCGATGAAGTTCTGCGAGCCCGATTGGCGGGATTGTCGGTCCTTCCTTGCTGGATGACGGGTACATGTCATCACCGGGCGACGACGTCGAATGGCAGGGAATTAGGACCATCATTACCTCCAAATCGCACTGCCTGCGAGCTCAGACGGCAATTTGGCCGAAGTAGAAATGTTGGTGGTGATACAAGCAATCCCTCCGAACAGAGGGAATGGAGGCCGGCGCTGTGGTCGGGGGGAGTGCGCCACCTTGCTGGATATGCCGGCACGTCTCTGTCTGTGGCAATCCTCACTGCTAAGGAATTGCCGCCGTGGCAGGCACCATGTTCCCGTGACTTATCTATGGCACGGGCTCCGGCGACCCAACGGTGCCATTTCGGGTCGCCAGTTCGCGCTTTCCGAAACACGCATTTAGCGTCGGCAACGCGAACAGCGGTTAGCCGATCATGTGGGGCGCGCAGCGCGCGACGTATCGCAGTGCGTGACGCTGGAGCACGCATTTACTGGGAAAATGTGCGATACGATTTCGTGCATTAAATGTGGAAAAGCGAGCGATCCATTGTTATGGATTAATGCATGCGTGAATGCGGTTAAGGGGCCTATAATTAGTGACGCTAGTGATCACCACCTGTACGAATCGCAAGCGCAAGCCGGTTTCCGACGCTCTTCACATGGCTGCCCTCCCGCCAGCCGACTTCGATGGCCTGGCCCGTCAATGGTCGCAACGCCTGGCGGCCGAGCCGACGCGGTTCCCCGGGGAAGACATTTACGGCGGCCGCGGCTTTCGCGAAGCCGTCACCGCGGCGGAATTACTCGACGCAAGACTGCTGGTCGTCTCCGCGGGTCTTGGCCTGATCGACGTTTCGACAGCGGTTCCGCCCTATGCCTGCACCGTACTCGTCGACGCCCCGGACAGCGTCCGCTCGCGCGTAATCGGCGCGTTCAGCGTCGAGCGCTGGTGGGAGGTGCTGTGCAAGGCCTCTCCATTTGCGGTCGCGTTACATGACGCGGTCGAGGACGCGCACGGGCCGATCTGCGCGGCACTGTCAGACGCCTATATCGAGATGATCGCGGAGGATCTTCTCGCCCTCCCAACATCGATGCTCGGTCGGCTCAGGCTCTTTACCCGCGCGCGCCTCGATCGGGTTCCTGCCACGCTACAGCCCTTCGTCATGCCCTACGACGACCGGCTCGATGGACCGGACAGCTCCAATCGCGGCACGCGCAGCGATTTTGCCGGCCGGGCGCTTCGCCATTTCGCAGAACTGACGCGCGGCGAGCCGCAAGGACGTTCGGCGGCGGAGCACGCGGCGGTGGTGTCGGCGACGCTGGACGGTTGGCGGATGCCGGTTAAGGTGGACCGCATCCGCCATGATGACGCAGCGCTGCTTGACCTGATCCGGGCGCATTGGGACGCCGAGCGCGGCAGTTCCTCGCGGCTGCTGCGCCGCTTCCGCGACGAGCTCGGGATCGCGTGCGAGCAGGGCCGGTTCGCGGAATTGGCCCGCCAGGTGCGGAGTGAGCGCGCATGAGCGGACGCGAGACTCTCAAGGTCCGCGCGGTGCGCGCCGAGCAGGCCGGCGGGACCAGTGTCTTTGCGTTCTTCCTCTATGGCGCCGATATCAACCGGGTGGCGGATATCAGCCGGATCCGCCGCGACGATCAGGAACTTAAGGGTTTCCAACGCCGCGAGATCCGTGATCACGTTAAGGAGATCACGGCCTTTCTCGATAGCGGCCCGGTGCTGTTTCCCAATGCTATCATCCTTGCCATCTCGCCCGAAGTGGAGTTCGCCTCGGCCCGTGGCCGCTCGCCGGGCAATATGTGCGAAGTGGGGGATGCGGGCACGCTGTCGATACCGATCTATCCCGAGGGCCGGCGCGCCGCCTGGATCGTCGACGGGCAGCAGCGCTCGCTGGCGCTGAGCGCCGCCAAGGACCGAACGATCGCAGTACCGGTGGTCGGGTTCGTGTCGGATGCGCTCGAGACGCAGCGCGAGCAGTTCATCCTGGTCAACAAGGCGCGGCCGCTGCCGACCCGGCTGATCAACGAACTGCTGCCCGAGGTGAGCGTGTTGCTGCCGCGCGATCTGGCGGCACGCCAGTTGCCGAGCGCGCTGTGCGAAGCGCTCAACACCGATCCGAATTCGCCCTTCTTCGGCCTGATCAAGCGCGAGTCCGATGCGAAGGCCCGTACCGGCATCGTCACCGACAATGCACTCATTGAAACGATGAAGGCGAGCCTCAAGACCCCAGCCGGGGCGCTCGGCCAATTCAAGCATAATGGCGACGGCAACGACACGGTCGCCATGTACGATGCGCTTCTCCTCTACTGGTCGGCGGTCCGCGACACCTTTCCAGAGGCCTGGGGCAAGCCACCGGCCGACAGCCGGCTGATGCACTCCGCCGGCATCCGCGCGATGGGCGCGTTGATGGATACGATCATGCTGCGCGCCGATGCGGCGCCGGACAAGGCGGCGGCAGTGCGCACGATGCTCAAGCGCATGGCGCCCTTGTGCTGCTGGACCGCCGGCACATGGGAGGGCTTGGGCCTTGCCTGGAACGAAATCCAGTCGACCTCGCAGCACATCACCAAGCTCAGCGATCATCTGATGCACATCGAGCGCGATCTCGCGCGGGCGGCAGCATGAAGTTCATCTTCGCCGACAGCCTCGATTATGTGGATCCTGCATTCGACTTCATCGCCGATCGCAGTCCCGCCGAGCGCCAGCCCTATTGGGACGACGCCTATCCGCACGAGATCCTCGGCTATGCGCCCTATGACGGGGTGCTGGTCTCGCGCGGTATCGTCGGCGACCACCGCGTGAAGGGCAAATATACGGCCAGCCAGGCGCGCCGCTTCCGTCTGGTTGGGGCCCGCAAGTTTCTGCGCCTCGACAAGCCCGAGTTCGCGCATCTCGACATTTTCGGCGATTGCGGTGCCTTCACCTATGTGCAGGACGAGAAGCCGCCGTACACGCCGGTCGAAATGGCCGAATTCTACGACGAATGCGGCTTCACCCATGGCGCCTCGGTCGACCATATCATCTTCGATTTCGACGCCGGCCTCGTGGGGCTGGCTGGTGGGTCGACCGACGCCCGACAGCGCTTCGACATCACGCTGGAGAATGCCGAGGGATTCCTGCGCGAGGCCAAAGTGATGGACGCGGGCTTCACCCCGATGGGCGTGATCCAGGGCTGGTCGCCCGGCAGCATGGCGGACGCGGCGCGTCGGCTGGTCGCCATGGGCTATGACTATCTGGCGCTCGGCGGCATGGTTCCGCTCAAGTCGCCGGAGATCAAGTTATGTTTGGAAGCGATCCGCGACGCGGTGCCCGCATCGACACGCCTCCACATCCTCGGCTTTGCCAAGGCCGACGATATCGACAGCTTCCACGGCTACGACATTTCGAGCTTCGACACGACGTCGCCCCTCATTCGCGCGTTCAAGGACGCGAAGCAGAACTATTACCTGCCGGGCGACGGGTTGGCGCTGCGCTACTTCACCTCGATCCGGGTGCCGCAGGCGATCGAAAACCCCAAGCTCCAGCGCGCAGTCAAGAAGGGTATGTTCCGGGCCGAGGAACTGGTCCGGCTCGAAGCGTTGGCACTGGGCTCATTGCGCGCGTTCGACCGGGATGAAGCCGGGCTCGAAGAGACACTGCATCACGTGCTCGTCTACAGTGCGCCCTTGGTCGAGGAAAAGCCTTACGAGGACTGCGCCGCGAGCTCGTCGCTGGCGCGCCTGGCCGAGCGCTATCGTACAACGCTTGCCGAGCGGCCATGGAAGCAATGTTCCTGCAAAATCTGCCAGGATGTCGCGATCGATGTGATCATCTTTCGCGGAAGCAACCGCAACAAGCGCCGCGGGATTCACAATCTCGCGGTCTACCAAGATCATATCGAACGACTGGATTTGAAGCGTGCCGTTGAACCAAGTGATGACCTACCTCGCCGTCTGTGCGCAGCAGAGCAGTGAGCACAAAGTGCTCAGCTTCGCGGCAAAAGCCGCGGACGTGCTGCGCTTTGCGGCTATCGACCGGATCGGCCGCGATGCCCATGGCGAGCTCAGCGGGTTTCAGCGGCCGCAAGTCGCCGCCCATATCCGCGAGATCCGCGACTATCTCGAGAAGCCCGACGCAGTGCTGCCCAACCCGATCGTCGTCGCCTTTACCGATCGCGTCAGCGTCGAGGACCTCGGGAATGGCGCCGTGCAGTTGGCGATCGACATGAGCAGCAGCGTTCCTGGATTGGTGGTGGACGGCCAGCAGCGCTTGTCGGCACTTGCCGATCTCGACCGCGACTTCCAAGTCTTCGTCTCGGCGCTGATCTGCCGCGACGAGGCGGAACTCCGCCGCCAGTTCGTGCTCATCAACAATACTAAGCCGCTGCCCAAGTCGCTGATCTACGAGCTGCTGCCGACCGTCGGCGATCTGCCACCGCGGCTTAGCCGGCGGTCGGTCGCCTCCGATCTGACGGCGCGGCTCAACTTCGAGAACACCGCGCTCAAGGGCTATATCAAGCAGCATACCTGTCCCGAGGGCATCATCGCCGACACGGTGATGCAAAAGATCATCATGGAGTCGCTCAGCAACGGGGTGATGCGCGAGCTGATCCGGGGTGCGAAGGGCGAGGAACGCTGTGTGCGGCTGATGTCCAATTTCTTCGACGCAGTGAAGAAGGTCTGGCCCGAGGCGTGGCACGGCCAGAAGCCAAATACCTCTCGCCTGCTGCACGGCGCCGGCATCCAGGCCATGGGCGACGTCATGGAAGTGCTCGCCGAGCGCGGGGAGGCGCGGACTGTCGAGGATTTCAGAAGCGGGATGGAATGCCTCAAGGACAAGACCGCCTGGACCGCTGGCGAGTGGCATATGGATGGCGAAGTCCGGCGGTGGAATGGCTTGCAGAACGTCAACCGCGATGTCGCGCTGCTTAAACATTATCTGGTGGGCATCGTGAAGGCGGACCTGCGCAAGAAGGCCAAGCGGGCGCCGGCGCCGCTGCTTGAGCCGACGGTCGATCCATCATGAGCTACGCGGTCAAGGAGATCTTCAAGACGCTGCAGGGTGAAGGCGCCCAGATGGGGCGTGCCGCGGTGTTCTGCCGGTTCGCCGGATGCAATCTATGGTCGGGACGCGAGTACGACCGCGCGACGTCGGTCTGCACGTTCTGCGATACCGACTTTGTCGGCATGGATGGCAGCGGCGGCGGGCGCTTCGCCGACGACCAAGCCCTAGCCGATGCGATCGAGTCCGAATGGGCTGGCGCTCGGGCCGATCGCTATGTCGTGCTAACCGGCGGCGAGCCGCTGCTTCAGGT
>JAEXKM010000427.1 GCA_023445705.1 Pseudomonadota bacterium | reverse complement strand
CACCTCCCCCAGCGGGGGAGGATCTAGGAACGAAAAACCCGCCGGCGTTTGACGCCGGCGGGTTTCCTTTTGGATCAATGCTCTAGCGAGCGCTGAGCCTTAGTACCGGAAGGTCGCGCCCACGAAGAAGAAGCGACCGCGGTTGTCATAGTTCGACGCGCCCGTCGACGTGCCGGTGAAGGTTTCCGGCAGGTACGGCGGCGTTTCGTCGGTCAGGTTGATGATGCCGCCACGCAGGTCGATCTGGTCGTTCAGCTTGTAGCTGACGCGCAGGTCGTGGCTGAAGTAGTCGCCCGTGTAGTACGGGTCGAGTTGGCCCTCGGTGAAGGCCGTCGTCGAGATCATCGAGCCGATGTAGTTGGTGGTCCAGGCGATGTTCACGTCCTGGTACGCCCATTGGATCGTGCCCCGCGCCTTCCATTCCGGCGTGGAGTTGGTGATCGTGTTGGCGAGCTGAGTGTAAGCTTGGCCGGGCAGGCCTTGCAGGGCCCAGCGGTACATCCAGGTGCCGTCGAGACGGAACACCAGGTTGCCCCAGGACTTGTTGAAGGCCTGCTCAAGGTCGAGGCCGTACTGGATCGAAGCGTCGTAGCCCTCGACCTTCACCTTGGCGACGTTCTGGTTGGTTAGGATGACTTCCGAGACGCCCCCGGCGACGCCAGCCGTGGCGCCGGTCGGATCGCGGACGATCAGGGCGCAGTACGGGTTGGCGTTGTAGTCCATGGTGGACTGGTAGCAGAGGTCTTGCAGGAGGGTGTTCACCGGAATGGTGCCGACCTGCTCAGACAGGTTGTACTTGAAGAAGTCCAACGAGAACTGAAGGTTCGGGACCCAACGCGGCTGCACCACGACACCCAGATTGTAGGTGTGGGCCTTTTCCGGACCGAGGTCCGGGTTGCCGCCTTGCAGGAGTTCGAGCGACGGACGCCCCGGACCGAAGTTAGAGGTGAAGGTGGCCGGGTTGTAGCCGGCGATCGCGGCCGAGCAGTTCTTCAGACGCAGAGCCTGGTTGGCGGCGCTGGCGCCCGCGAAGCTGGCGGCGTCGCAGGGGTCGGCGGCCGAGGTCGTGAAGTTCACGCTTTGCGGCGAGTACAGCTCGACGATGTTCGGCGCGCGGACGGCGGTGCCTTGGCTGGCGCGGAAGCGGACGTCTTCCACCGGGGCCCATTCCAGGCGGACCTGGTACTGGTCGGTTTCACCGATCGAGGAGTAGTCGGCGATACGGCCGGCGGCCTCAAAGGTCAGCTCCTTGAACATCGGCAGGTCGCGCAGCAGCGGGACGCGCAGTTCGGCGTAGGCTTCCTTGGTGTTGTAGTCGCCCTGGCGGGTGCCGATGGCGTTGAAGAACAGAGCGCCGGAAGCGCCGAGTTCGTCCTGGGCGAAGAAGCTCTCTTCCTTGCGGTATTCCGCGCCCATGGCGAAGCCGACCGGGCCAGCCGGCAGCTCGAACAGGTCGGTGCTGATGTTGGCTGCGACGACCGTCTGCTTGACCTTCTGGTCGGTGACCGACTGGGCGTTCGCCCAGAGGACCGCCTGTTGGTTGGCGCCGTTGACCAGATCCCACGGCACGCAGCCGGCGGCGCGGGCCTGCTCGTCACGGCAGACGACCTGGCCGTTCAGCAGGATGGCGTCGGTGGCTTGCTGGACGCGCTTGACGTTCGGGACGTTGTAGGAGGTCGTCGAACCGCTGGTCTCGCCGTACTGGGCGTACCAATCCCAGTTGAAGCGACGGTTGGCGGCTTCGAAGTCGCCTTCCATGCCGATAACGGCGCGGATGGTTTCGCGCTCAGTCTTGACGTCACGGCCGCCGAATTCCTGCCAGAACTTGCCGACCTGGGCGGTCGAGCTGGCGTCGCCGAGCTTCTTGCCAGCGTCGATCCACTCGGCGCGCAGGGCGGCCGCGGTGGCGCCAGCGCCGTTCAGGAACGCATTGTCGCCCTTGATGGTCACGGGCATGGTGCCGCCGCCGGCTGCGTTGGAGAACGCCGGCTGGAAGATGCCGTAGCCGTCGACCTTCGAGTAGGTGACGTCGGCGAAGGCCTTGATGTTGTCGGTGACGCGGTAGTCGAAGTAGCCGCGGATAGTTCCGCGCTGCGACTTGGCCTGCAGGGCGTTGAGGGTCGCCGAGTAGAACAGCGCATCGTCCTGGCAGAACGGCGAGACGACGGCGGTCGAGCAGGGGGCGCTCAGGCGCACGACCCGCGACGGATCGCGGTAGTCGAGCGTGACGGCGCGGGCCGAGCCGAGCTGGAAGGTCGCAGTCGGCGCGGTGTTCGACTTGCTGGCCGGGACGATGTCCTGCGGGGTGGTGGTGTTGTTGCGGCGGATGCCCGGATAGGCCCAGTCGCGGTCACGCTGCATGACCGGTTCTTCGCGCGAGACTTCGGCGCCTACCAGGATGTTCAGGCGGTCGTCGAGAAGCTTCGTGCCGTAGAGACCCGAGATGCGGAAGGTTTCGCCGTCGCCTTCTTCCGAAGTGCCGACCTGGGTCTCGAGCTGGAAGCCCTCGAATTCCTTCTTCATGATCAGGTTGACGACGCCGGCGATGGCTTCCGAGCCATAGACCGCCGAGGCGCCGCCAGCCATGGTCTCGACCCGCTCCACCATCATCGACGGCAGCAGGTTGAGGTCGACGGCGGGGGAGGACGCGTCGGAGAAGACGATGCGGCGGCCGTCCTGCAGCACCAGGGTGCGGGTCGGGCCGAGGCCGCGGATGTCGGCGCGGGCCTGACCGGCCAGGAAGAGGCTGGTCGAGGTGTTCTGCGCGTTGCTGGCCGCGTTGATCATCGGCAGGTCCATCAGCATGTCGCCGACGGAGACGTGGCCGGAGGCCGCGATCTGCTCGGAATCGATCGTGGCGACCGGAAGCGGAGCGTTGAAGCTGTCGCGGCGGATGCGCGAACCGGTGACGACGATCTCTTCGACCGAAACGTCTTGAGCAGAAGCAAAGTGCGGAACAGCGAAGCTCGTGGCGGCGACAGACCCGAGCAGCGCGATACGAAGCGCGTTTTTCATATGTCTTTCAACTGGCCCCCCGGCCTTGGATCACGAAAGCGGACCCCGGCTGGGTGACCGGACCGCGGTACTCACCCGCGCTCCGAATGTAACAAAGTGTGTACAGGTACCACTGTTACTTAATAGGTTACGCAAGTTGCGGAGATGTCATTGAAACGTAACGCTTACGCAATCGGTTTTGCCCGTGCGCGACCCCGGCACGACGAAGTGCGGCCGCAGGTGAGGCCGTCGTGTCACAGATTGGGCGATTTTCGGCCAGTTGACGCGGCGTCGCAGCGCCTCTGGCAGACCTGCGTTAGGCGATCGACTGCAGAATCGCGCCCAGTTCGTCGACGCTTTCCGGCGTCGTGGCCCACGAGCACATGAACCGCACCGAGCCGTCGAGGAAGCGGTAGGCGAACCATCCGGCCGCGTGCAGCCGGGACAGGGCGGCCTCGTCCATCTCCACGAAGACGGCGTTGGCCTGGACCTTGTGGCGGAGCGGGAAGGGCGAGAGCGCGCTCAGACGCAGGGCCATGGTGTTGGCGTGGACGGCGCGCTCGACGAAGGCGCCGCTCTCCAGCATCCCGATGAACGGCGCAGCGTAGAAGCGGCCCTTGGAGGGAAGCTGGCCGCCCTGCTTGAGGCGGGCGTCGAAGCGGCGGGCAAGCTGGCGGTCGAAGATGACCACCGCCTCGGTCGGCGTCATGCCGGCCTTGGTTCCGCCGACCACCAGGATATCGACGCCCAGCCTGGAGATAGCCTTCAGGTCGAAGCCCGCCGCTGCGGCGTTGGCGAGGCGGGCGCCGTCGAGATGGACGCCCAGGCCCTTGCCCTTGGCCTTGGCGATCAGTTCGCCCAGGTCGTCGCGGTCATAGACCGTGCCGTATTCGGTGGCGTTGGTCAGGGAGAGCGCGGCGGGCGACTGGCGGTGAGCGACGTCTGGCGCCGCCAGTGCGCTCTCCAGCGCCGAAAGCTCGATGAGGCCCGAGGCGCCAGTCAGCGGGACCAGGCCCAGGCCATGGCCGAAGAAGCCAGGGGCGCCGGTCTCGTCGGTGCAGACATGGGCGTGCTCGTGGGCGATGACCGCCTCGAACGGTCGGCAGAGGGCGGCGAGCGAAATGGCGTTGGCCGCCGTGCCTGACGCTACGAAGCGGACCTCGGCGTCGGCGTCCAGTAGGGCGCGCACCGCGTCGGCGGCCCGGGCGCTGATCTCGTCCGACCCATAGCCCGAGGTGAAGCCCGAATTGGCGTCGATGATCGCCTGCAGCGCTTCGGGCGCGGCGGGGGCGGTGTTGTCGGAGGCGAAGTCGTAGCGGGCCATGGCTGGGTAACTACGCCCGCTCGCCGTCGTCGCGAAGGGATGAAATATCAGGTCTCGCGGCCCCAGGCCTGGACGTCGGCGACGAACAGGTCCGGCTCTTCCATGGCCGCGAAGTGGCCGCCGCGGGGCTGGTCGGTCCAGCGGACGATGTTGTAGGCGCGGTCGGCCCACGAGCGTGGCGGTGCGGTGTAGAGCGGCTCGCCGGGAAAGTTGGCGAAGGCGGTGGGGGTCTCGCAACGCTCGCCCTCCTGGAAGGCGACGCCGCCTTCTTCCAGCAGGCCGCGATAGTACCAGGCGCCGGTGGTGAAGCTGCCGGTCATCACATAGAGCATGATGTTGGTGAGCAGCCGGTCCTTGGGATGCGCGGCGTCGAAGGACTTCTCGCGCAGGTCCGACCAGTCGTGGAAGCGCTCGGCGATCCAGGCGGCCTGGCCGACCGGGTTGCCGGCGCCGAGCCAGGCCAGCGACTGGGGCTTGGAGGCCTGCAGGCGGAAATAGGCGCCCATGACATCCATCATCGCGCCTTGGCGGGTGATCCAGGCGATCTCGGCCTCGTCCTTCGGGCCGCCGAAGGGGCGGAAGCCGATCATGTTCAGGTGGATGGCGCGGGCGTGGGCGCCGTGGTCGTGGCCGAGCCAGGAGGTGACCATCGCCCCCCAGTCGCCGCCCTGGGCGAGATAGGTCGAATAGCCCAGCTCCTGGGTCATCAGGGTGTTGAAGAGCCGGGCAGTGGTCCGCTGGCCGATCGGGCGGGTGGGCTTTGAGGAGAAGCCGAAGCCGGGCAGGGACGGGATGACGAGGTCGAAGGCGTCCGACGCCCGGCCTCCGAAGCGGCTTGGATAGGCCAGCTTCTCGATGGCGTCCCAGAACTCGTAGTGCGAGCCGGGCCAGCCGTGGGTCAGGATCAGCGGCCGCTTGCCGCCAGCCTCGCCAACCACATGCAGGAAGTGGATGTCGTAGTCCTCGACCCTAGCGGTGAACTGCGGGAAGCGGTTGAGATCTGCGAGGGCGGCGCGCCAGTCGTAGCGCTCCGTCCAGTGCTGGCAGAGGTCCTTCAGATAGGCGCCGTCGCAGCCATAGGCCCATCCGTCGGGGACCTGCGGCGCGGGCGGCCAGGGATAGTCGCGCACCTGGCGCAGGACGGCCTCGACCTGGTCGATGGCCCATACGGCTTCGAACGGCTGCGGCATGACCGCCTCTCTCCATTATGTTGCAGGAGGATGGCCGGCTTGCCCCAAGGGGCGTCAAGCCTGGTCAGGGCCTTGGGGGATCGACAACCCTTGTCATCCCGGTTTCGGCCGCGGGCCGAAGACCGGGACCCATGAACACCGGATTCTTCGGGGAGAGGCCAGGCCGCGCCACCTTCATTGGGTTTGGCGCGTATGGGTCCCGGTCTTGCTTCGCAAACCGGGATGACACTTTTTTCGCGCAGAGGGGTCGTGTTTCACGGCGACCTTGGCTGAGCTACGACCCCGGTCGCAGGCCCTTGGCGAGGGCGCCGTTGAGGTGGTGGTGGAGGGTGCGGGCGGTTCCGGCGGGGATCTTGCCCGACAGCTCCAGGACGACGGCGCCGTGGGCGGCGGCCCAGAACATGCGGCCGATCTCTTCCGGATCGCCGGCCAGGACCCCCTCGGCGACGAGGTCTTCCACGTACTGGGTCATGGTGGCGCGGGCGCGGCGGCCGGCGGCGACCAGCTCGGGGTACTTCTCTTCGTGGGGCTGGTTGAGGTCGAACATGGCCTTGTAGGCCTGGGGATGTTCGAAGGCGAAGTTGAGATAGGCCTCGCCCACGGCCGCGCCCCGAGCGCGCGCGCCCTTGGCGGCGCCGGCATAGGCCTGTTCCAGAGCCAGGGCGAAGCGGTTGAAGCCGTTGGTGCGGACCGCGGCCAGGATGTCCTCCTTGTCCGCGAAGTAGCGGTAGGGGGTCATCGGGCTGACGCCGAGCTCGGCGGCGAGCTGGCGCATGGTGACCGCCTCGGGACCCTTTTCGGCGAACAGGCGCTCGGCCACATCGCACAGCCGCTCGCGGAAGTCGGCGACGTCGGACTCGGAAAGGACGCGGGGCATCTAATGGCTCGGTGAAGAAACTGCTTGTCCTGGCCTAACTCTTACGCAATAAATTTACAACGTAAAAAGCGAGGAAGCGATGTCGGACTGGGACTTGCTCGTAATGCGCGACAATCTACGGCAGGTCGAGCTGCGCCGTGACGCGCACCAGGATCCGCTTGGCGAAGGCGAGGTGCGGCTGGCGGTCGAGCGCTTCGCCCTGACGGCCAACAACATCACCTACGGCGCTATGGGCGACAGCTTCGGCTACTGGAAGTTCTTTCCGGCGCCGGAGGGCATGGGGCGCATTCCGGTATGGGGTTTTGCTCGGGTGACGGAATCCGCGGCGCCCGACGTGCCGGTCGGGCTGAGGTTGTTCGGCTACCTTCCGATGGCCACCAGCTTTACGGCCCGGTTGGCGAAGGGGCGCGATGGGTTCGTCGATCGGGCCGAGCACCGCGCCGAGCTTCCCCCCACCTACAACGCCTATGCCGAGGCGCCGGAAGACGCGTTGGACGACCACCGGGCGCTGTTGCGCCCCCTGTTCATGACCTCGTGGCTGCTGGACGACTTCCTGGGCGAGGATGCGAAGCTCGCCACCGTGGTGATGTCGAGCGCCTCAAGCAAAACCGGGCTGGGCCTGGCGTGGTTCGCCCGTCGGCGAGGGCTGGAGGTGATCGGGCTGACTTCCCCGGCGAACGTCGCCACGGTGGAAGGGACGGGCCTGTTCGATCGCGTCCTGCCCTATGGCGAGGCCGCAAGACTGACGGCGCGAGGGCCGGCGGCCTATGTCGACTTCGCCGGCGATCCCAAGACGACTGCGCAGGCGCATGAGGCGCTTGGCGACCGGCTGGTCCGCAGCATCATCGTGGGCGCAACCCACTGGGACGCCGATCGAGCGCCGCAATCGCTGAGCGGCCCGGCGCCGGCCTTGTTCTTCGCGCCCGATCAGATCCGCAAGCGCATAGCCGAGTGGGGGCCGAGCACGTTCGACCAACACTTCACCCAGGCGCTGAAGGAGTTCGTCGCCGATGCGTCGTGGCTGAAGCTGCGTCAGCACGCTGGGCCTGAGGATCTGCTGGCGGCCTATCACGACGTCCTCGAGGGGCGGGCTCGCCCGGACGAAGGATTCATCATTCGACCGGCCTGAAGCCGGCGGGAAGACAAGGGAGAAGACCAATGGACGGCGAGGTTCGCATCAATCCCTATCTGAGCGGGAACTTTGCGCCCGTACGCAGCGAGGACGACTATGAGCTGGTCGTGAAGGGCGAAATTCCCAAGGGCCTGCGCGGCACGCTCTATCGCACCGGCCCGAACCCGCAGTTCGACCCGCGCGGCGAGTACCACTGGTTCGCCGGCGACGGAATGATCCACGCCTTCCATGTCGAGGACGGCAAGGTCAGCTATCGCAACCGCTATGTCCGTACGCCCAAGTGGCGTTTGGAGAACGAGGCCGGCCGGGCGCTGTTCGGCTCGTTCGGCAATCCGATGGCCACCGATCCCAGTGCGATGGGCAAGGACAGCGGGGTGGCCAACACCAACATCGTCTTTCACGCCGGCAAGCTGCTGGCGCTGGAGGAAGGGCACATGCCCTTCGAGATGCAGCCGCGGACGCTGGACTCCAAGGGCTATGTCGAAGCCTACAGGGGCCGCACCACCGCCCACCCGAAGATCGA
>JAEXKM010000423.1 GCA_023445705.1 Pseudomonadota bacterium | reverse complement strand
CGACTGGCAGTAGTAGTCGCGCTTGGGCGTCGCCCGGCTGAGGATTTCGATCTGGCGGGCGTTGAGCCCGAACCGCTCGTAGATCACCGCGATCTGCGGTTCGACCGCGCGTTCGTTGGGCAGGAATATCCGCGTCGGACAGCTCTCGACGATGGCGGGCGCGATCGTGCTGCCCTCGATCTGCGCGAGCGATTGGGTAGCGAAGATGACGCTGGCGTTCTTCTTACGAAGCGTCACCAGCCATTCCGAAAGCTGTTTGGCGAACGCGGGCGATCCGAGCGCAAGCCAACCTTCGTCGATGATGATGAGAGTCGGGCTCCCGTCGAGCCGCCCCGCGATGCGGTGAAACAGGTAGGACAGGACGGCTGGCGCCGCGCCGCTTTCCATCAAGCCTTCGGTCTCGAACACCTGAACGCTGGCCTCGCCAAGCCGCTCGGTCTCGGCGTCGAGCAGCCGGCCCCATGCGCCGCCGACGCACCAGGGTGCGAGCGCCTGCTTGAGCTGCTGGCTCTGGAGCAGAACGGCGAGGCCCGTAAGGGTCCGTTCCGCGATCGGCGCGGTGGCGAGCGAGGTCAGCGCCGACCAGATATGCTCCTTGGCCTGCGGATCGACGGTCACATTCTCGGATGTGAGGATGGCCGCCAGCCATTCGGCGGCCCAGGCGCGTTCGGCCGGATCGTCGATATGAGCGAGCGGCTGGAGCTGCACGCCGTCGCCGGCCTCGTCCGCGAGTATCCCGCCGAGATCCTGCCAGTCACCGCCCATGCCGATCGCGGCGGCGCGGATGCTGCCGCCGAAGTCGAAGGCGAAGACTTGTGCGTTCTCGTAGCGGCGGAACTGCATCGCCATCAGCGCGAGCAACACCGATTTGCCCGAGCCGGTCGGCCCGACGATGAGGGTGTGGCCGACATCGCCGACGTGAAGGGAAAACCGGAACGGGGTCGAGCCTTCGGTCTTGCCGTAAAGCAAGGGGGGAGCGCCGAAATGCTCGTCCCGTTCCGGCCCCGCCCATACTGCTGACAGGGGGATCAGGTGGGCGAGATTGATGGTGGAAATCGGGGGCTGGCGGACGTTAGCGTAGGTGTGGCCGGGAAGGCTCCCCAGCCACGCCTCGATTGCGTTCATGCCCTCTGGAAGACACGTGAAGTCGCGGCCCTGGATGACCTTCTCGACCAGCCGCAGCTTCTCGGCGGCAATGGCGGGATCGCGATCCCACACCGTCACGCTGGCGGTGACATAGGCCATCCCGGCGTAGTCGGCGCCCAGTTCCTGCAAGGCAGTGTCGGCGTCGGCGGCCTTGTTCGAGGCGTCGCTGTCGAGCAACGTCGACGCCTCGTTGGTCATCACCTCTTTCAAGATGGCGGCGACCGACTTGCGCTTGGCGAACCATTGCCGCCTGATCTTGGTCAGCAGCTTGGTCGCGTCGGTCTTGTCGAGCATGATCGCGCGGGTGGACCAGCGATACTCGAAGGCGAGCCGGTTCAGCTCGTCGAGCAAGCCGGGGAACGTGACGCTCGGGAATCCCGTGACCGTCAGCGTGCGCAGATGATGGTCGCCCAGCCGCGGCTCCAGCCCGCCGGTCAGCGGCTCGTCAGCGAGCAGCGCGTCGAGGTGCATCGGCGTCTCGGGGACGCGGACGCGCTGGCGGCGGGTGGAAACCGTGCTGTGCAGATAGGTCAGCGTCTGGGCGTCATCGAGCCAGCGCACCTCTGGCACGAAGCCTTCGACCAGATTGAGAACGCGGTCGCTGCGATCGGTGAAGCCCTTGAGCAGCTCCCACGGATCGACGCCGGTGGTGGAGCGGCCCTCGTAGAGCCAACCTTCAGCCCGCGCGGCTTCCTCGGCGGGCGGCATCCACAGCAGCGTCAGATAATAGGCGCTCTCAAAATGCGTCCCTTCCTCGCGGAACTGTTCGCGCCGTTCCATATCGACCAGCGCCGACACAGGATCGGGGAAATCATCCTCGGGATAGTCGAGCGCTGGCGTCCGCTGCGCTTCGACGAAGATTGCCCAGCCAGAACCGAGCCGACGAAGCGAATTGTTGAGCCGTGAGGTGGTCGCCACCAGTTCGGCCGGCGTCGCGCTGTCGAGATCGGGACCGCGGAACCGGGCGGTGCGCTGGAACGAACCGTCCTTGTTGAGCACGACGCCTTCACCGACCAGCGCGGCCCAGGGCAGGAAGTCGGCGAGATGCGCCGCCTTGTTGCGGTATTCGCGCAAGCTCATCATGGCTGCATCCAGCTCGGGTAACGGAGATGACGGCGGGCTACGTCCACGAATTGCGGGTCGCGGCGAGCGGCCCACACGGACAGCGCATGGCCGATGGCCCAGATGACCAGCCCGGCGATCCAGAGGCGCAGGCCGAGGCCGATCGCGCCCGCCAGCGTCCCGTTGACGATGGCGAGCGAGCGCGGGGCGCCGCCGAGCAAGATCGGCTCGGTCAGCGCCCGGTGGACGGGGGCATAAAAGCCCGCGATCGGCTCGGCGCTCTCCATCAGACCAGCGCCCCGCCGCCGAACGAAAAGAACGACAGGAAGAAAGAACTGGCCGCAAACGCGATCGACAGGCCGAACACGATCTGGATCAGCCGGCGGAAGCCGCCGCTCGTATCGCCGAACGCTAGGGTCAGGCCGGTCACGATGATGATGATGACCGCGACGATCTTCGCCACCGGCCCCTCGATGGATTCGAGGATGCTTTGCAGCGGAGCTTCCCACGGCATCGACGATCCCCCGGCATGGGCGGGAACGGAAAAGCTCAGCGCGATCACGCTGGCGGTGGCTGCGAGCATGGCGCGGCGTGCGCCATGCCGAAGGGCATGGATCATTTGAGGTCTCCCGGTTGGGCGGTGGAAAGAGAAACGAGGCGGTAGTCGCCCGTCGCGGGGTCGAGACTTTCGACGCGGACCAGCTCGGCGAGGCGGCGGCCGTGTCCGTCGCGGACCAGCACGGCAATAAGGTCGATGGTCTCGGCCAGCAGCGCGCGAGGGACCGTCACGACGGCCTCCTGAATGAGCTGCTCCATGCGGCGCAGCGCGCCGAGCGCGGTTCCGGCGTGGATGGTGCCGATCCCGCCGGGATGTCCGGTGCCCCAGGCTTTGAGGAGATCGAGCGCCTCGGCGCCGCGCACCTCACCGATGGGGATGCGATCTGGGCGCAGACGCAGCGAGGACCGGACGAGATCGGACAGCGAAACGACGCCATCCTTGGTCCGCATGGCGACGAGGTTCGGCGCGGCGCATTGCAGCTCGCGCGTATCTTCGATCAGGACGATGCGATCGCTAGTCTTCGCCACCTCGGCGAGCAGCGCGTTGACCAGGGTGGTCTTGCCGCTGCCGGTGCCGCCTGCGACGAGGATGTTGGCGCGGGTCTGCACGCCTTCGCACAGCGCCGTCGCCTCGGCCGCCGACATGATGCCGGCCGCCGCATAGTCGTCGAGCGTGAAGACGGCGATGGCGGGCTTGCGGATGGCGAAAGCCGGCGCGGCCACGACAGGCGGCAACAGCCCCTCGAACCGTTCTCCGCCCTCGGGCAGCTCGGCCGAGACGCGCGGAGATCGCGCATGAACCTCGACGCCGACGTGATGCGCGACCAGGCGAACGATGCGTTCGCCGTCGGCTGCTGCGAGCGACAAGCCCGTATCGCTGATCCCCTCGCCGAGCCGATCGAGCCACAGCCGGCCATCGGGATTCAGCATCACCTCGATGACGGCGGGATCGTCCAGCCACGCGGCGATCGACGATCCGAACGCCGTGCGCAGCATCCGCGCGCCGCGTGACTTCGCTTCGGATCGGATCGGATGGACAGTCAAGACTTGGCCCCTGCGATGGACCGGGCGAACCGCCGCCCGGCGTCAGGGGCACATCAAGAG
The DNA here is from genome assembly GCA_023445705.1 of Pseudomonadota bacterium. Classification (GTDB taxonomy): domain Bacteria; phylum Pseudomonadota; class Alphaproteobacteria; order Caulobacterales; family Caulobacteraceae; genus Phenylobacterium. The sequence continues at coordinate 4,588 of JAEXKM010000423.1, read as the reverse complement.
ACGCAGAAATACTCGTGCAGCAATAGCTAGTTACGAGCGTAGTAGTGGCGGCGGCAGATACGTTGCCGGGGGCGGAAGCACCGTTCGGCTAAATGATCGCTCCGACAGCTATTCAGTCCGACTCGGACGTCGCAGAGCGCGGCCAGACATCTTCCGGTATCTCGTCCATCAAAGTCTTACCGCTGGCGAAGCGCCGGCCGAGCGTTTCGACGAAGCCCTCATAGCGCTTGCGCCCTTTCACCTGCGCGGCCGCCTGATCTTCGTCGGGAAGCGGCGGCGTCACGGATAGCCAGAAGCGCACGAACAATGTCAGCGCCTCGGTGGTCAGGCCGGTGTTGCGCTCCAGGCGCTGCACCTGTCGCGACAGCCGGTCGAGCCGACGAGCGAACGCCGCCTCCATGCGATCGGCGCCATCGGGAGACAGGTAAGACGCCACCGCAGCCTCCACGATCGCCGAGCGCGAGATGCGCCGCCGGATCGCCAGCTCGTCGACCTGCTTGGCGAGTGCGGGCGGAAAATAGACATTGAGCCGGACACGCATGATCGCCGCCTACAGCTCGATACCGTCGCCGGGGTCGAGCGACGCCTGCCGCGCGAGCCCCTGCATCCGACGCCGCACCGCCGCCTGTCGCGCGGCGTCGTCGGGCTCGTCGTCCACGATCGCAAACTCCTGCGCGGGCGGCGGCGAGGTCTCCGGCGCGATGGCGACATGCTCAGGCAGTTCGGGTTCGCGGCGCAATCCTCCGTTGGCCGCGTCCTCCGCCGAACGGACGATCCGCGCCACGGCGGCGGGATCGGCGATGACGGCGCGGCCCGTCCAGTCATCGGGCCGCACCTGGCCGGCGTCCGGGGTGGGCGCGGGCATGATCCGCTCGGCGAACCGTGCGTCGCGGTAGTAGCGCGCTTTCTTCGCCCGGATCGGATGGACGCCCGCCACCATGACGATCTCGTCATCGGGCGGGAGCTGCATCACCTCGCCCGGCGTGAGGAGTTGGCGAGCGGTCTCTGACCGCGACACCATCAGATGCCCGAGCCAGGGCGAAAGCCTGTGGCCCGCGTAGTTCTTCATCGCCCGCATCTCGGTCGCGGTGCCGAGCGCATCCGACACCCGCTTGGCGGTGCGCTCGTCGTTGGTGGCGAAGCTCACGCGCACATGGCAATTGTCGAGGATCGCGTTGTTCGGGCCGTAAGCCCTCTCGATCTGGTTGAGCGACTGCGCGATCAAAAATGCCTTGAGGCCATAGCCAGCCATGAAGGCCAGCGCGGACTCGAAGAAGTCGAGGCGGCCGAGCGCGGGAAACTCGTCGAGCATCAAGAGCACGCGATGGCGGTTGCCGTTCGGAGTCAGCTCCTCGGTCAGCCGGCGACCGATCTGGTTGAGGATGAGACGGATCAGCGGCTTGGTGCGCGATATGTCGCTGGGTGGCACGACCAGATAGAGCGTCGCCGGCCGATCGCCATCGACCAGATCCGATATGCGCCATTGGCACGCGCGCGTGACCTGCGCCACGACGGGATCGCGGTAGAGTCCGAGGAAAGACATGGCGGTGGAAAGCACGCCGGATCGCTCGTTGTCCGACTTGTTCAACAACTCGCGCGCGGCGCTGGCGACGACCGGATGCACGCCGGCCTCGCCCAAGTGTGGTGTCGCCATCATCGCAGCCAGCGTCTGTTCGATCGTCCGCGACGGGTCCGACAGGAATCCCGCGACGCCCGCCAGCGTCTTGTCCGGCTCGGCATAGAGGACGTGAAGGATCGCGCCGACCAACAGCGAATGAGAGGTCTTCTCCCAATGGTTTCGGCGCTCGAGACTGCCTTCGGGATCGACCAGCACGTCGGCGACATTCTGCACGTCGCGCACTTCCCACTGGCCGCGCCGCACTTCGAGCAACGGATTGTAGGCGGCGGACGCGGCATTGGTCGGATCGAACAGCAGCACCCGGCCGTGCCGGGCGCGAAAGCCCGCGGTCAGCGTCCAGTTCTCGCCCTTGATGTCGTGGACGATCGCCGACGCGGGCCAGGTCAAAAGTGACGGCACGACCAGGCCGACGCCCTTGCCGCTCCGTGTCGGGGCGAAGCACAGCACATGCTCAGGCCCATCATGGCGCAGATAGTCGCGCGCGAGCTTGCCGAGAACGACGCCGTTCGGCCCCAGTAGTCCGGCGCTGCGAACCTCCCGCTCGGTCGCCCAGCGCGCCGAGCCATAGGTCTCGGCGTTCTTCAGTTCGCGAGCGCGCCACACCGACATGCCGATGGCGACGGCGATCGACACGAATCCGCCCGAGGCGGCGATGAACGCGCCGGTCTTGAAGATGTCGGGCGCATAGGCGTCGAAGCTGAACCACCACCAGAAGAAAGCGGGCGGCGGATAGATGCGGTAGCCGAAGGCCATGAACCACGGCGGGCCAAGCTCCGACTGGTATGCGAGCGCAGCGGCTGTCCATTGCGTCGCGCCCCACACGGCGGCGAGGACGATCAGGAACACGGTGATGACCTGGCCCCACAATATCTTGGTCGCGGACATGGATTTTCCTTTCGGGGTTACAAGCCGAGGTCGCGCTTGCGGCCCAGCGTCCAGTCGATCCCGCCACCGGCGCGCACGACGCCAGACACTTGCCGGCCGAGTTGCTGTTCGAGGGTGCTGGCCCAGGGCACGAGCCGGAAGCCAAGGCCGTCATCGAGCATGGCGAAGCGCCCGGACGCGAGCGCAAGCCGCTGGCGGACGATGCCGGTGATCTTCTCGCCATCTGCGGTGGGTCGGTAGGCAAGCCCGGTCTCTCCGGCGATCTTCGCGCCGACCGCATCCAGCTCGCGCTTGCGCAGCGTGTCGAGCAGCCCGCGCTCGAACACGGTGCGTTCGCCATAGCGCCGCGCCAGACCTTCCTTGACGAGATGATCGGTGCGCGCGTCCATCGCGCGGCACACCTCGGCGCCGAACCCGCCGTCCGCGACGCCGGCGCCGCGCTCGATCAGGCGATGGTCCAGCCAGGTCGCGCCCGGCGCTTTGACCTGCGCGGCAAGGTCGAGGTCGGAGCGCGTGACAAGCACCAGCGTCGGCTTATCCTCGCCGGGTCGTCCGATCGCCCGAAGCTCGACGACGCCGCCGAGCTTCGGGCTATGCTCCAGCGCCTCGATGCCGGGCAGGCGGACATGGTGGGTGCGGCCGTCCGTGCCGTCGATCACGGCATAGGCGGTGCCGGTCAGTTCGTCGTGCAATCCCTTGTCGATGAGCCGGCCGGCGATCGGCTTCTCGGGAGCACCGCTGACGACGGCATAGCTGTCGAGTGCCCGATCCTGCCCGCGTTCCTTGAGCGCAGCGCCGATCGTGCGGATGATGTCGCCGCGCGTCCCCAGCTCGCGCAGGTTCGCCGCCGCGCTTTCGGCGACCGCCCAGCGTCCCGGCTCCCCCTCGGCGGCGAGCCCCATCGCTTCCAGATGCTGCAACCGCCCGACCATCAACCGGCGAAGACGCGGGTCGTCCGGGCCGGGCCGCTCGGCGCGCAGGTCGATCACGCCCAGCTCGTCGGCGGCGCGTCCGATCTCGCCGTCGAGCCGGGTCCAGCGTTCGGCCGTCACCTCGCGGTCGAGCGCGCGCTGCACCTCATGTTCCGGCTTCGGTCCCAGCTCGGCGAAGGCCAGCTCCTCGGCGCGTGATCGCAGGTTGTGGCTGATGTAATCGCGGGAGATGACGAGATCGCCGCCCTGGTCGTTGACGCCGCGCACGAGCAGATGGACGTGCGGATTGTCGGTGTTCCAGTGATCGACCGCGATCCATTCTAGGCGCGTCCCCAGGTCCGCCTCCATCTGCCGCACGAGGTCGCGAGTATATTCGCGAAGGTCGGTCAACTCCGCCGCGTCCTCAGGGGACACGATGACCCGGAAGTGATGCCGGTCGTCCTTGCACCGCTCGGCGAAGGCGCGATCGTCGGCGCGGTCTCCCTCGACATCGAACATGCGCGTCGGCGAGCCGTCGCAGGTGACGCCTTCGCGCTTCAGATAGGCGATGTGCGCGGACAGCGGCGCCATCCGTCGCCCGCCACGGCTGCGGGTGGTGACGGGCAGCATCTTGACCATGACGCGCCGGCCGGAACCGAACAGGCGGTTGCGCGCGAACGCCGTGCGGCCCCGGCCGAAACTGGACTGGCCGCCCCGGCGCGACGCGCCGCCGCTGCGCCGCCCGCCGCTATGGATCGCGGCAACCCGCAGCACCTCGGCCACCAGGCCGCGCGCATTGCGGCCCTGCGCCTTGCTGCGCTTGGCCTTGCCGGGCCGGATGCGGAAATCGCTGTCCTTGCTCAAGGCCGGGCCGTTTCCCGCCGAAATTGGCCTATGGTGCCATTCGAGACGTTGATTTTACTGGCTTTTCCCTTCCGCGCGGCACGCGCGCCGACCGACGCCCCCATGTGAAGCCACGGAAAAGCCTCAGCTTTTCGGCGAAACGGGGTGCGGCTTATATCTTGCCCTCGCACCTCCCCCCTGTTTCCTGCCCTCCCGGTTCCCTTCCGGAATCCGGTGGCCGATCGGGAGCGCGCGCCGATCATTGCGGACGGCCCGCGCGGGCGCGGGGGACGAACAACGTATCCGCCTG
>JAEXKM010000347.1 GCA_023445705.1 Pseudomonadota bacterium | reverse complement strand
GTCCAGGCCCAGGACCTGGCTCAGGCCGCGGCCCCGGCTCAGGTCTTGGTCCCGGGCCTGGGCCCGGTCCCTCGCCACCACGATGGAATTGCTCGCCGCCTCCGCCAGCGCCGGGGCGCATGCCGCGAAACGCGCCGCCGCCCGGTGCGTGGATGCTGGAGGCCGCGCCGGCGTGCATGAAGCCGCCACGCGGCCCAGGGCCGCCGAGCCTTGGGAACGCCACGGCCTGCCCGGTCGGGCCGGTCGCCAGAAGCGCCGTCAGCGCCGCGCCGCCCAGGCGGCGATTAAGGGACGACCGGCTCATTGGCTCACACGCGCCAGCGCGATCGGCCTGGCGTCCTTTGCGGGTGTGAAGGTGAACGTGTCCGCCGCGAACGTCGCGTTGGTCGTCCAGGACAGCGTCGCGTCATAGGTCGGCTTGGCCTCGTCGCCGAGGGTGGTGATCACCACCCGGCGTGGCAGCGGCTGAGCTCCGCGCTGGATCCAAAGCTGCCAATCGATCTCACCGTTGCTGAAGGCGTAGTGGTCCGTCTCCACGCCCGCGATACGCTCACTGCCGACCTTGCGGGCCGAGGTGACGCCGTCGGCGGGCGAGGCGCCATCGCCCCAGTAGAAGAGGTCGGCCAGCGGCAAGGCCACGCCATAGGTCGCATAGACCACCTCGGCCGTCTCGTTGATCGTCGCCGGCGCTGAGACGGTGGCGAAATAGCCGACCTTGGGCGCAAACACCGTGAACGACTTGCCGTCGTAAATGAACCGCCGCGACTTGCGATCCGACACCGCGTCGATGACGAAGGCGTCCGGCCTCCGGACCTTGTAGGTGACGGTCATCTTCGTCTCGGCCTTCTGGCCGTTCTCGATAGCCGAGAGGGTCACGTCGGACGTCACCTGGAAAGACTTCAGGCCACGGAGTTGCTCACCCATCTTGGTCGCGGCTTCGACCGCGGCGCGGTCGACGGTTCCCTTGGTCGCTTGGGCGGCGGCGGGTTGGGCTAGGCTCAGACACCCGACCACCGCCACTGCGCTCAACGGCCGCCAAATATGCGCTGTCATCGACATCTCGGCTCCCTACAGGATTTGACGGCAAGGCTTCCATGCGGCCTGGGGGTCGCCAATCGGGTCATACCCGGAGCCTCCATGCCCCTGCCGCCCACCGGCCGTTCAGGCGCCGAGAGGGAATGGGCTGGGGTCAACACCCCATGGCGTGCTCTCCGCGGCGGGATGAGGCTGGCCAACGTCAGCTTTCAGGAGTCATGAGATGAAAACCATCGCAATCGCCGGCCTGCTGGTGGCCCTTGCCGGGTCCGCCGCCGCCCAGGGCGTCCCACCCAACCTGCTCGCCGACGCCAACAACGACGGCAAAGTTTCCAAGCAGGAGTACGCAGACTCCCGCCGCAAGGCGATCATGCGCGCCGACCATGATCGCGACGGCAAGGTCTCCGCCGCCGAATGGAAGCGCGCCGCCGACCTCGAGCGCATGGAGCTTCAGGAAGCTGGGGCCGATGGTGCAAATCGCGTCGGCAAAGGCGGCTGGTTCCAGGTGATCGACGCCAACCACGACGGCTTCGTCACGCCCCAGGAGATCGACGCCGTCTCCAACGCCCGCTTCCCCAAGCTGGATCTCAACGGCGACGGCTATGTCGACCGGATCGAGGCCCAGAAGCTGGCCCGCAAGGTGATGAACTAGGTCAGGCGGGAGCCGCGGCGCGGCGTCTTCGTCGCAGCGAATAGACCCGTCCGTTGCGCCGCGCGTCCGTCCCGTCCGAGCTTGAGAAGTAAACCGCGTTCGCACCGACGTGGTAACGCCCTTCGCCGTTGCTGCGGATGTCCGCATGCATGGAGTCCGGTGGGCCGAGCCGCCGGTCGTCCTCCCACAGCTCGAACTCCCCATGCAGCCCCAGCGGGAAGACCGCGATGTGGCAGTGGCCCTCCTCCTTCTGGATCGCCTCGATCCGCGCCCCCTGGCCAAGGGCCGGCTGCAGGCCTCCGGCGGTGGCGGGCGGCGTCGCGGCATAGTCGACCGATCGACGGCCCTCGCCTTCCGCCGGTGCGAAGAACGCGACGCAGCCTTGGCAGTTCGGGAGCACGTAAGGTCCCGTCTCGCCGCGCCTGAGCGAAGACCGGAGCTTTCCGTAGTTCGAACCAAGCCAAGCATCCGCGAACTGCGTGACCGAGGTCGCATGCCCCAGCGCCACGTCCTGCGCCCGGCAGCAGGCGCTGATCTGGCCATCCAGCCCGATCTCCACGTATTCGGTCGGCGCAGCACAGGTCAGGAAGGGGTCGCCCCCCGGACGCCCGGCTTCGACCGGGAACATCATCTTCCCCGACTCCAGCAGGGCCACCGCCTTCTCGGTGCTGGCATATTCGGTTCGGCGGCTGGCGACCGGCGCGCTGTTCAGGACCTCACCCTCGAACTGGATGCGGATCGGGTCGCCGCTGTCACGGCACCAGCTGCGCAAGGTCTCGCAAAGCGCCGCATAGGCCGCGTCGTTCGGCGCCTCCTCCCAGGAGCCCTGAACCGGCACGTAGCGATGAAACCCGACCTCGTCCACGCCGCGCTCTGCGCTCCATTCCACGACGGCCAGGGCCTCGCCGATGGTTCGGGCGGTCAGCGTGGGATAGACGCCGACCGCCAGGCGGCCGGGATCACGCTCGGCAAGCAGGCGATCCAGCCCGGGCGCCGCCCGGCTCCAGTCGCCTCCGCGGCGAACCTCGTCGAACCTCGGCCCCACCGCATCCAGCGAAAGCATGATTGTCCCGTGTTGGCGCGCCAGGACATCCAGGATCCCAGGTCGCAGCAGGGTCCCGTTGTGCTGGATCTTCACCTCGCAGGCATGGCGCGCGATCCGGTCGAATATCTCCTCGATGCGGGGGTGCAGCAGCGGATCGCCCTGGCTATTGAGCTCGACCAGCGAGAGCATCGGGAACAAGGTCTCCGCCACCGCTTCGAAGACGTCGAAGTCCATATGCCGGCGACGCACCCCAGTGTTGTCCAGGTGCTTCTGGCTGCCACAGATCTCGCACCGCAGATTGCACTTGTTGGTCAGGCCAAGGTTGGCGACCAGCGGCGGGGGAATCCGCGCGCCGCCACGCTCCAGGAAATGGCGCCCGCTGGGATGCCGCAGCCAGCGTTCCGAGGCGCTCGACCGGCGGGCCCGCTCCCACTCGTCCAGCGAGAGGCTGAAGTCATAGCTGTAAGTCCGGCCGTTGCTGTTCGGGTCCGAGCCGTCGGTGGATGAGAAGTGCAGGGTCGGCTCGCCCCGATCCGACGACCAGTGGCAATATCGCCCGCCGCCGCCCATGCGGACCGCCGCGGTGTCGACGTGCGCCCGGGCCAGCCTCACGCCGTCTTCGTAGAGACACAGGTTCGACGCGAACGGATCGGCGTCGTTGTCGGCCGCGCCTGCAACGTTCGTAACCCAGGCCTTGCCGCCTGCGTGAACGAAGGGACGCTCGAGTGTCGTGGGACCGTTCTGCTGGGACAAAAGCGGCATCTTGGTCTCTTACGGTACTGGGCCCTCGCTGGGCCGCGTCAGACCTCGACGTTGGCCTGACCTACAAGGGAGAAGCCTCCTCGCGCGGAAGCGCTCCGTGAATCATGTGGTTGAACGTGAGCTCCAGATTGACCAGTGAGGCCGAATAAACGCCGGGCGCCGGATCCACGGCGAACTCCAGGGCGTCGAAACGCAGGTCGTGCTTGAGCCCGTCGATGCGGGCCAGCGACGCCGTCGCAAAGTACTTTCCAGGCGCCAGATTGTTTCGGAACGTGGCCTTGTAGACGACACGCTCCCCTGGCAGCAGCCGGGCCACCACGCCGCCCTGACCGATGCTGTCGATCCCGTAGAGTTCGGCGCCCCGGGGCGTGCGCACGAGCACGCCCATACAGATGTCGCGCACCTCCTCGACGGCCTCCACCTCGATCTGGAACAGGTACTCCGCCAGCGGCTCCAGGCGCGTCACCTTCCGGCCCGCGCCGTCGCGAATGTGGAAATCGACGATCAGTCCGTGGCCGTCGCCGTAGCGATGCTCGGCGTCGCTGACCGCGGCCAGGTCCTCGTCCACCCCATTGAGCATCACCGTCTCGGCCTCGTCGACGACAGGCTCGGCCGCGACGTCCTCGGGGACCGCGGCCACGCTGGCGGCGGGCCTGCGCTGCGGACGCGCTGCTGCGCCACCGTCACCGCCGAAAAGTAGCTCGTGATAGATGTTGCCGACTTCCTTCGGCTCGCCGGACGCGATCAGCCTGCCCCGCTCCAGCAAAATCGCGCGGTCGCAGAACGAGTTCACGGTGTTGATGTCGTGGCTGACCAGCAGGATGGCCTTGCCCTGCCGGCGGAAGGCCTGGATGCGATCGAAGGACTTCAACGCAAACCGCGCGTCGCCCACTGACAGGGCCTCGTCGACAATCAGGATGTCGGCGTCGACGGACGTCGCCACGGCGAAGGTCAGCCGCGCCTGCATCCCGCTGGAATAGGTCCTGAACGGCTGGTCGATCACGTCCGCCAACTCGGCGAACTCCACGATCTCGTCGAAGCGCCGAGCGACCTGCTGCCGGTTGAGGCCGAGGCAGAGGCCGCCGAGAAAGACGTTCTCGCGCCCGCTGTAGTCGGGGTGAAACCCCGTCCCCAGTTCGAGGATAGCCGCCACGCGCCCGTCGGAGATCACCTGGCCCGAGGTAGGCTCCAAGGTTCCGGCGATCAGCCGCAGCAGCGTGCTCTTTCCCGCACCATTGCGCCCCAGGATGCCCATGACGCTGCCGGCGGGCATATCGAAGGACACGTCGTCCAGGGCCCTGAATTCCGCATGACGCTGCCGGGCGGTCAGTTGCTCCACAAGCATGTCGCTCGGCCGCTTCCAGACCTTGAACACCTTGGAGAGGTTGCGAACTTGGAAGGCCGAACCGGTCACAGCACGTTCCCGAAAGCAGGCTTCAACGCGCGAAACACCCGCCAGCCAAGGGCCAGGGCGAGGGCTGCGACCAGCGGCAGTATGATCCACGCATTGGTCGGCCCATCGACCGGGCCGACGATCGCATAGTGGAAGCAGCGGATCATCGCGGCGATGGGGTTCCAGTCGAAGCTGGCGCGAAGCCAGCTCGGCGCCGCCCCCGGCGGATAGAGGATCGGGTGGAGGAAGAGGCCGATCCCCAGAACGACGGTCACCACCTCCTTCAAATCCCGGGCGAACACCGAGAACGAAGACAGCATCAGCGCCAGGCCGGAGACGAACACCAGATAGCAGGCCACGGCCGCCGGCAGGGCCAGCAGCAGCCGGAGCGGATCGAGCAGACCGGCG
>JAEXKM010000315.1 GCA_023445705.1 Pseudomonadota bacterium | reverse complement strand
CGCCAGCCCGCTGAGGTCCGGCTCCCGCACCGGGGAGAGCCGCGGGTCGGCGGGGTCGTCCTCCGGACCGATATAGTGGCCCACGAACCATTGCATCATCGCCCGCGAGAGCGGGAAGGCGTCGGCGTAGGTGGTCATGGACGGGGTCTCGCTGGCCACGTCCACGCAGGGATAGATGAGGAGCTGCAGGTCGGGCTGGGCCTCGCCCGCCCGGCGCAGTTCCTGGCAGAGGACAGCAGCGAAATTGCCGCCCATGGAGTCGCCCGCGATCACCGCCTTGCCGGGGACGCCGCCGAACCGCGCGGCGTTGTCGCGGACATGGCGATAGGCGGCCAGCATGTCCTCCAGCCCCGCTGGAAAGCGATGCTCCGGCGCCAGGCGATAGCCCACCGAGACCACGCTGGCGCGCGCGATCTTGGCGAGGATGCTGCAGAAGGCGTGGCTGGTTTCCAGGTCGCCGATCACCCCGCCGCCGAAATGGGCGAAGACGATCACCGGCATGGCGGGATCGGGCCGTTCGGGCCGGTAAACCCTGGCCGGCGTGTCGCGGCCGTCGGCCGGCAGGACCAGGTTCTCGACCGCAACACCCGGTTCCAGGCGGCCGCCATAGATAAGCGCGCCCTCGGCGCTCGCGCGGCGGGCCTCGTCGGGGCTCATGGCGGTCATCGCGGGCAGGCGAGCGGCCTGCGCGGCCATGAACTGGAAGCGCGGGTCCAGGGTGCGGCCGCCCTTGTAGACGGCCACGCCGCCGGACATCAGCCGAAGCAGGGGGGCGGGCAGGGACAGCAGCGTCTTGGCCAGAACGCGGCGGACCTGGGGCAAGGCCGGGCCTAGGCCTTCGCCTGGGGCAGGGCCTTCAGGCCGCCCTGGATCATGGCGACCGCGAAGTCCGTGGCGCCCTGAACGTCCATTGGACGCCGCGCCAGCATCTTCTCGCCCACGTCCCTGGCGATGGCGATGCAGGCGGCGGCGACATAGTCGGGATCGGCGGCCGGCGCGCCGCCGCGGGCGATCTCTTCGACGATGGCCTCGCGGACCTCGTTGAAGACAGCGGCCATTTCGGGGGTCTCGCCGTGGACGTGCGGCTGGGTCTCTCCGGCCGGGCGTTGGCTCAGCCAGGATTTATGGGCGTCCGCCAGGAAGAGGTAGTAGGCCTCGATCGCGGCTCGGACGAATTCCTCCCAGTCGGCGGACTGGGCGCGCTGAGCCTTCAGCAGCGGCGCGAACTGGCGCGCGCCCTCGCTGGCCAGGGCGAGGTACACCTCGTCCTTGGACTTGAAGTAATTGTAGAAGGTGCCCGCAGCCAGGCCGGTGCGGCGGATGATGTCGCGCACCGTCGCGGTCTCGTAGCCCAGCTCCCCGAACACCTCCCGCGCCGCATCGAGGATGGCCTGGCGATTGGCGACCTTGGTCAGTTCGCGTTTGCCGGGGGATAGAACGGCGGCTTCGGACATGCTTCCGGTTGGACTCGCAAAAGGTGACGGCCGTCATACTAGAACCGCCGCCGAGCCGACGCCAATCGGTTTCAAGGCGAGGGGCGGAGCGCGGTGGCTCCGCCCCTTTCCAGATCAGGCGAAGCGCGCCGCGCGGGCGCCACGACCCCGGCGCACCATCGCGCCCACGCCGCCGAAGCCGATGATCATCATCGCCCAGGTGGCGGGCTCGGGCACGCCCGACACCGGGGTGCCGGTGATGTCCTTGTAGTAGCCGACGGTGTGGTTGTCGCTTTCGTAGCCGCCGACGGTCGGCGACTCGCGGAAGACGACGCGATCGAAGGTCGTGTCGCCCGTCGCGAAGAAGTTCACGAACACGTAGGGCTGGCCCGAATTCTGGCCCTGATAGGGCTGGTCGGGCTTGCCGAGATAGGCCGGATTGCCGCCAACCGCCGCCAGGACGGTCGATTGGCTGAAGCTGAAGATCTTGTTCGCTCCGGAGTACAGCTCCAGCAGGTTGCCGCCATCCAGCGCCGGCAGGTAGTAGCCGAAATAGGTGACGCCCGAGGCGTTCTGGGTGCTGGTCAGGCTCAGCGAATAGCCTGCCTCGCTGAACGTGACGGCATAGTTGCTGCCGCCCTGTCCGCCGTACTGGTCGGCCGGATAGACCTGGATCGCGGAGCTGTAGACCCCGCTGATCACTCCGTTGCCCCCGAAGTCGGTGGCGAAGCCGCCCGAGCTGCGGGTGTCGAAGGTCTCGACGCCGACGACGTCGAAGCCGGCGGTGGTGTTGGTCGCGCCCGGCGCCTCGTAGGTCACGGTGATGCCGGCCTGGGCGGCGCTGGCGGTGGCGGCCGCCGCGGCGATCCCGGCAATAAGCAAACTGAGTTTCATGGTTTCCCTCATCGTCACAGGTTCGCGGCCTGGCCGCTCACGTAATGGCGTTCTGTGACTTTGGGGGCGACGCGGTCGACAGCTTTCACCGATCGGTTGAATCTTCGCCATTCGCGCGGCGCGGCGTGCGCAATGAAAAAGGGGCCGCCGAGGGCGACCCCTTTTCCTTCCTGGACGTCTTGTTCTCTAGAACTCTTCCCAGCTCTCTTCGTCGACCTGGGGCGCGGCGGCGAGGGCCGTGGCGCCACGAGTCAGGGGCCGCGGAGCAGGGGCGTGCCGGGGATGGCTCGGCGTCACCCTGTGCGTGGCGAGCTGGACGCCGCCGTTGCTGACCCGGAAGCGGGCCACGAGGCGGGCCAGTTCCTGAGCCTCCTCGGCGAGGACGCGGCTGGCGGCGGTGGACTGTTCGACCATGGCCGCGTTCTGCTGGGTGACCTGGTCCATCTGGTTGACGGCGGTGTTCACCTGGCCGAGGCCCATGGCCTCTTCCTTGGCGCTGGCGGCGATCTCGCCGACCACCGTGGAGATCTCGCCGACCTGGCGGACGATGCGCTCCAGCGCCTTACCGGTCTCGCCGACCAGGTTCACGCCCTCGCTGACCTGGGCCGAGGAGGCCGAGATCAGCGTCTTGATCTCCTTGGCGGCTTCGGCCGAGCGCTGGGCCAGGGCCCGGACTTCCGAAGCGACGACCGCGAAGCCCTTGCCGGCGTCCCCGGCGCGGGCCGCCTCGACCCCCGCGTTCAGGGCCAGCAGGTTGGTCTGGAAGGCGATCTCGTCGATCACGCCGATGATCTGGCTGATCTGCTTGGCCGAGTGTTCGATCTGGCCCATGGCCTCGATCGCGCGACCCACGACCAGCCCGCCTTCTTCAGCGTCGGTCTTGGCGGCGGCGACGGCCTCACGGCCGTGGCTGGCGCCCTCCGAGGTCTTGTTGACCGTGGCGGTGATCTCGTCGAGCGCCGCGGCGGTCTCTTCCAGGGTCGCGGCCTGGTGCTCGGTGCGCCGCGACAGGTCGTCGGCCGAGGTGCTGATCTCGCCCGCGCCGGACTGGATGGAGGCGGTCGCGCCGGCGATGGCGCTCATGGCCTCTTCCAGCTTGGCCGAGGCGGCGTTGAAGTCGTCGCGCAGCTTGCGATAGTCGCCCGGGAACTCGGCTTCCAGGCGGTAGGTGAGGTCGCCGCTGGCCAGGCCGTCGAGCGCCCGGGCGAGCGAGTTGACCACCATGGCCTGCTCTTCGGCGATCGCCGCGGCGGCTTCGGCGTTCTGGCGGCGGGTGATCTCGGCGGCGGCTTCGGTCTGCTCGTGCTCGATCCGCAGCTTTTCCAGATGCAACTGGTTGTCACGGAAGATCGTCAGCGATGACACGATGGCGCCCAGCTCGTCCTTGCGGGCCAGCACGTCCAGATCGATGCCGTTGTCGCCGCGGGCCAGGGCCTCGGTGGCGCCGGCGATCCGCTTGACGTCGCGGCGCAGCATGGTGGTCAGCGTCCAGGCCAGCAGGCCGGCGATCAGCAGGGTCGCCAGGGCGGCGGCGCCCTGAATCATCTGGGCGGTGTTGGAGCGCTGCTCGCTGGCCGTCGCGTTCGCGTCGGCCAGGGCCCGGTTGGCGTCCACGATCTTGTTCAGCGTGCCCGACATCTTCGTGTACTCCTCCTCGAAGGGAGCAGCGAAGCCGGCGGCGGTGCCGAAGTCCGTGCTGATCATGGCCGCGATGACGTCCAGCGCGTCGCGGGTCTGCTTCAGGGCCTTGGTCAGTTCGTCGAAGGATTTCTTCTGTGAGGCGGGCGCCGTGGCGGCGATGGCCTGAACTTCCTTGGTGATGGCGTCCACCTCGGCCAGCATGGCCTGGCTTTCGCCTTCGATCTTCTCGACCTCGATCGACGCCGCCTGGTGGGTCAGCAGGAAGTAAAGCTCGCCATGTACTGCAGTGATCCGTTCGGACACCTTCTGCAGACGCAGGCTGTTGGGCATGTCGACGTGGGCGACCTGTTTGAGATCGCTGGCCTGACTGCGTTGGATGATGACTGCGCCGCCGGCGGTCAACGCCAGCATTACGAGTGCGAAAGCGGGTGCGAAGCCGATCTTGACGATCAGCGGCAGGTCCACAAGCCGAAAGCGCTTCACTAAATTTCCCCCGAGTACGCCTAGCCTTGAAGGTCATCATGTCGCGGGGAGTGCTAACCAATCGTCACTGAAAATACGGATTTTCTACGATTGGGTCCGGTCAATATATATAAGGACAGTCTGTCGTAAAACGTTGTTTTTACTCTAGGTTAACCACAAGAAATGCGCAAATCTCAGATTCTCTTAACCTGAGCGCTTCATACAGGGCCTGCTTCCGTTATCTAGAAAGGAGTGGGGCGATGAAAAATCTCATCAAGATCGGGGGCGGCGTCGCTCTCTGCATGGCTTTCGCTGGCGCGTCCGCCGCGGCCGATTTCCAGGAAAGCATGTCGAAGTGCCTGACCAAGCACGCCAACACCCGCGAAGCGGCCACGGTGATGCTGGAATGCAATGCCACCGCCGGTAAGCTCTCGGGCTGCAAGGTCCTGGAAGACAACAAGGCGGGCAAGGGCTTCGACAAGGCCGCTCTCTGCATCGCCGACGCCCTGCCCATGGGTTCGAAGACCGGCGTCGTGAAGGTGCCGATGCGCTTCCCCGGCGGCGCCTGAGCCGCACTACGGAATTCTACATTCTTTCGACATCACGCCCCCGTTCTCGCGGGGGCGTTTTGTTTTGCGCGATTACTTGTTCACCCTGGTCAGGAAAGCCTGCGCGGCGGCTGGAGCGCGTACCTTTCCCTCGTGAATGAAGTAGACGAAGGTCTCGCGGGGGCCTTCCGGCGGTCCGGTGCGGTCGATGGGCTGCAGGTCGCCGGGCGTTTTGCCGGCCGCGTAGCTCTCGAACCGCTCGGCCCACAGGTCCAGATCCTTGGGCTCGTAGGCGGTCTCCACATCGTCGGAGCCGGTCATCAGCCGTGCGTACACGAAGTCCGCGGTGATGTCGGCGATGAGCGGGTAGGTCGCGTGATCGGCCAGGCAGATCGCCACGTCCTTGTCGCGGCACATCTTCACGAATGCGGGGCTGGAAAAGCTGTCGTGCCGCACCTCGACCACATGACGAAGCGGCAGGCCTTCGAGCTTCTTGGGCAGCATGTCGAGGAAGGCGCCGAAGTCGTCCGGATCGAACTTCTTGGTGCCCATGAATTGCCAGAGAATGGGGCCGAGCCGATCGCCCAGCTCGACGATGCCCTGGTTCAGGAACCGCTCCACCGACTCTCCGGCCTCCGCCAGCACCCGGCGGTTCGTGCAGAACCGCGAGGCCTTCACCGAGAAGACGAAGCCCTCGGGCGTGGCGGCGGCCCACTTGGCGAAGGTCTGCGGCTTCTGGCTGGAATAGTAGGTCGAGTTGATCTCCAGCGCCGTGAGGTGGCGGCTCGCATAGGAGAGCTCGTCCGCCTGCTTGAGGCCCGGCGGATAAAACACTCCACGCCAGGGCTCGAAGGTCCAGCCGCCGATGCCTGCTCGGATTTGACCTGCTCGTGTCACCGTCGTCGCTCCTCGTCTGGGCCGCCCATCCAAGCACTCGCGAGACGTTCGCGCGGTCCGCTCCCGGCGCCTAGGCCTAAAGCCGCATTTCGAACAGGCAGGCCACCGCATCGCTCGGCAGGATCCGCGCCAGCGGATAGGTCGCCACCGAGAAGGCGAATGCGGCCAGCGACATGACCAGGGACTGGTTCTTCACGTAGCGGATGCGGGCCCAGAGACCGCGCAGCTCCAGCGTCTCCAGCCGGACCTCGCCGATCGGTGCGAAACCGTGCCGGGCCGCAGCCTGGGCGAGGTTGGCCGGTGTGAAGTACCAGATGTGGGGCGAGGGCAACCCCTTCTGCCAGAGGCGGTCCAGCGGGCCCCGAAGACCAAGGCGATCCAGGACGGCCGCGGTCCGATAGAAAAATCCCCTGCGGTCGGGGCAGTTCAGGCAAAGGACGCCGCCGGGCTTGAGATGCGCCGTGCAGGCGGCCAGGGCGCCGGCGAGGTCGGGAATGTGCTCCAGCACGTCGTTGAAGACGATGACGTCGAACCGTTCGTTGCGATCGAGCACGTCAGGAAAATAGCCGTGCCTGACCGACGTCCCCCGTGCGCGGGCCGCGCCGACCGTATTGGCGTCCGGCTCGATCCCTTCGGCCGCGAAGCCGAGCGCGGCCGCGTCGCCGAGCAGGAAGCCGGGACCGCTGCCGACATCCAGCAGCCGCGCGCCGCCCGGCGTCAGGGCGCGCACTGCATGCAGCAGCCGAGCGTTGTTGGTCGTCCGGGCGCTTTCCAGGCCCTCCGCCCGCAGGTCTTCGTCCAGAACCGCCTCGGTGGGCTGGTCGGGGATCAGGACTTCGAGATTGGAGCGCAGCACGCCGCAGCCGCCACAACGGAAGAGCCAGTCGTACCGAAACCGCGTGAACCCGCCCCCGCAGACCGGGCAGTCAGCCGCAGGCGCCTCGCGCCCGGGCCCTATTCTGGTGATCGTCATGTCGCGTCCCCCGCCGCCTTCCGGCGTCGCTAGTTGCGAGTCTGCCAGGGCGGGTGGGTCGGCGCCAGTGAGGGCGAGAGCCTCGGGCGATGAGATGGCGGGGGCCTTCCCCGCCATCTCCCTATTCGCCCAGATTACTTCCGTTGGGCCGCCGTGGCGTCCCGGGTCTGCTTGAACTCCGAGCCGGCCTTCCATTCCGGCCAGGTGTCCGAATTGGCGAGCTGACGCCCCAGGTCGAGCATCAGTTGGCCGTCCTGCGCCATGCCGTCCAGGTTCCAGCTGTCGTCGAACTCGTCGGCGGGCTGGTGATAGCGATCGGCGGTGTAGACCTTGGAGAAGGCGTCGCCCGCCGCCGTGCCGCCGTTCACCAGGTCACGTCCCGAGCCGAACGAGATCGCCGGCACGCCGCGCTTGGCGAAGGGGAAGTGGTCGGATCGGAAGAACGAGCCGGCCTCGGGGCGCGGATCGGGCGAGTAGGTCCGGCCCTGGGCCTTGCCGACAGCGATCAGCGCGTCCTGAAGAGTCGAGGCCGCATCACCCGAGCTGGTGAAGTCCTTGGCCGGGCCGGTGGGCGACAGTGCGTCCATATTGATGTCGGCGACCGTGGTGGCTAGCGGATAGAGCGGATTGGCCGCGTAGTACTCCGAACCCAGCAGGCCCTTTTCCTCGGCGGTCACCGCCAGGAAGACCACCGAGCGGTCCGGCTTCGGGCCGTTGGCGAAGGCGCGGCCGATCTCGATCAGGGTGGCGATCCCGTCGGCGTTGTCGACGGCGCCGTTATAGATGCGGTCGCCCTTGGCGTCCGGCAGGCCGACGCCCAGGTGGTCCCAGTGCGAGGAGTAGATGATCGTCTCGTCGGGACGCTTGGCGCCCTCGACCCGGCCGACCACGTTCTTCGACACGATCTTCTGGGCGTCGACGGCGAAATCGGTGGAGAAGGTGGCGCCCTTCAGCTCGACCGGCTTGAAGGCGCGGGTCTGCGCCTGCTTCTTCAGGGCTTCGAAGTCCAGGCCCGAGGCCTTGAACATCTCGACGGTCTTGTCGCGCTGGATCCAGCCTTCCAGCAGGGCGTGCGCCTCGCTGGGATTTTCGCGGATGATGTCGAACACCGGCGCGGTGTTGGAGTTCTTCACGGTCGCCCAGCCATAGGCGGCCGGAGCGGTCTCGTGGATGACCAGGAAGCCGATGGCGCCCTGGCGGGCGGCTTCCTCGTACTTGTAGGTCCAGCGGCCGTAATAGGTCATGGCCTTGCCGCCGAAGTCGCCCTTACCGGTCTCGAAGTCCGGATCGTTGACGAGCACCAGGGCGACCTTGCCCTTCAGGTCGACGCCCTTGAAGTCGTCCCAGTTGCGCTCGGGCGCGTTGACGCCATAGCCGATGAAGACGATCGGGGCGTCCTTGATGCTGACCTGGGTGGCGCCGGTCTGGGCTGCGCGCAGGGCGACCTCTTCGCCTTGCGACCAGGTCTGGGTCTTGCCGCCGAACTTGGCGCTGATCGCCAGCGGGCCCTTGGTTTCGAAACGGGCCAGGGGCACGTCCTGGGTCCAGGCGCGTTGGCCGTTCACCAGGTCGCCGCCCGGCTGCAGGCCGGCGGCTTTGAATTGTTCGGTGATGTAGGCGACGGTCTTCTTCTCGCCCTCGGTGGCCGGCGCGCGACCTTCGAAGGAGTCGTCAGCCAGCACTTTCACGTGCTCGGCGATCTTGGCGGGCGCGATGTCACCAGCCAGCGCCGGAGAGGAAAAAAGCGCCCAAACCGCGGCGCCTGCGAGCAGAAACTGTTTCATAGTCGTTCCAGAAGGGTGCGAATTGGGCGCGACCCTAGGCCCAGGGCCACGCTTCCGCCAGTACCCTGCGACCATCGCGCCACAGGCGTGGCCCCGGTTGCGGAATATCTCGGTTGCGCAATCGACGTGTCACTTAACCGAGATTAAAGAACGGAACGCCGATATCGCGCGTTTCGCACGGCTTGTTCCGGCCTCACCGGGGGGCGGGCGGTGAAGCGCCAAAAATGAAAAGACTTATGCGTCCTAGTTTTCGTGCGACCGCTGGCTGGCTCGGTTTCGCTTGCCTTGCGCTTTCCGGCTGCGCCTCGTCTCGCGACGTGGATACGCGGTTGCCCGCCGCCTATGAGGCGCCGGCGGACGCCAGCGCCCAGGCAGACGTGGATCTCGCTGCGTGGTGGACGGCCTTCGGCGATCCGAAGCTGACCGACCTGATCAACCAGGCGCTGGCCAACAGCACGGACGCCCGCAGCGCGGCGGCCAAGCTGCGCGAGGCCCGCGCCACGCGCTCGGGCGCCCTGACCTCCTTCCTGCCGCAAGGGAATATCCGCGGCTCCGGGACGAAGACCCACAACGAGGTGATCGACGGGACCTCCATTGAGATTCCCGGCTTCACCAATTCCGGCGACAGCGAGTCCTACAACGCCAATTTCGACGTGAGCTGGGAGGTCGACCTGTTCGGCCGCCTCTGGGCCGCGCGCCGCGCCGCCAACGCCGAGATGGCCGCCGCGCGCCTCGACTACAAAGCCGCCCGCGCCAGCCTCGCGGCCAATGTGGCCGACACCTACTTCCTCGCCCGCGGCCTGGCGATCCAGCTCGACGACGCGCGGGCCACGGAACACATCCAGGCCGAGCTTTATCGCATTGTGCGGATCCGCGCCGAACGCGGCTTGGGTTCGACGGCCGACGCCGACCGCGTCGCCGGCGAACTGGCCCAGGCGCAGAGCCAGGTCGCCGGACTGGAAGCCGATCTGCGGGCTCAGCAGCGCAACCTGCTGATCCTGGTTGGTCGCGCGATCGAGCCGACCGCCAATCTTCCCATCGAGGCCGAGGTCGGCGCTGTGCCGGAAGTCCCTGCGACCTTGCCGGGCGACCTGCTGGCGCGGCGTCCGGACGTACGGCGTGCCGAGGCGATGCTGATCTCTTCGCTGGGCCGCCTGGACTACGCCAAGCTGGCCTTCTTCCCGACCGTGAACTTCACACCGGGCATCGGCATCCAGAAGAGCGTGCAGCCCGGCTTTTCCGCGACCTCCCAGAACTGGAGCATCGGCGGGGTCGTGACCGTTCCGGTGCTCGACATTCCACGCCTGCTCACAGAGCTGCACGCCCAGGACGCGCGGGCCGAACAGGCGGCGATCGCCTACGAGAAGGCCGTGCAGACCGCCTTCGGGGAAGCCGAAAATTCGCTGGTGCAACTCGCCGCCGACCGCCGCCGGGTGACGACGCTGCAGGCCGGCGAGGCTCGCTCGCGGCGCGCCTACGAAGCGTCCCAGCGCGGCTACGTCGCCGGTTTCAACGACCTGCAGACGACGCTCAACAACGAACAGGCCTGGCGTGCCGTGCGCACCCAGAAAACAGTCGCCGAAGTGCAGGCCCTGCGCCGCGCGGTGCAAAGCTACAAGGCGCTTGGCGGTGGTTGGCCGCTGCAGACTGCCCCGACCAACAAAGAGGCCCGCTGACGTGACGAAGACCCTGCTGACGCTCGCTGTGGGCCTTTCCGTGCTGAGCCTCGCCGCCTGCGGACCCAAGGAACCGCCGAAGAAGGACCCGGCCGCCACCGCCCGGACCGTCCGCGTCGTGCGCGTCCAGGATCGCGCCGTGAGCGGTTCGCTGACCGCGTCCGGTTCGCTGATCCCGCGCGAGGAGGCCGCCGTGACCCCGGAGGTCACCGGCTATCGCGTGTCGCGAGTGCTGGTGGAGGAAGGCGCGCACGTGAAGGCGGGGCAGACCCTCGCCCAGCTCGACAGCGCTCTGATCAACGCCCAGCTCGAGCAACAGAAGGCCCAGTCCATCCAGGCCCAGGTGCAGGCCGAGCAGGCCGAGGCCGAGGCCGCGCGTGTCGCCGGCCTCGACGGGCAGGGCGTGCTGAGCCAGGAGGCCATCGACCAGCGCCGCTTCCAGGCGAAGTCGGCCCGCGCCACCGCCAACGCCCAGCTCGCCGCCTATCGCGACGTCCAGACCCGCGCCGGCAAGTTGTCGGTCACCGCGCCGGTGGCCGGCCTGGTCCTCTCGCGCAACGTCCGGCCGGGCGATCAGTCCGGCGCCTCGGGCGAGCCGTGGTTCCGCATCGCTCGCGACGGCGAGATCGAGCTCTCCGCCGATCTTTCCGAAGGCGACCTGGCCCGGGTGCGGGTCGGGCAGACGGCGGTCGTGACCTTGCCCTCGGGCGGAACCGTCGAAGGGCGCGTCCGGATCGTCTCGCCCCAGGTGAACAGCAACACCAAGCTCGGCACGGTGCGCATCCTGCTGCCGGTCCGCAACGACGTGCGCGCCGGCGGCTTCGGCCGCGCGGTGTTCAAGGACGCCACGGGCCAGGGCCTGACCGTGCCGGAGACCGCGATCCGCTATGACGCCGACGGCGCCAGCGTGATGACCGTCGACGCCAACAACCGCGTCAAGCGCGTCAATGTCACGACCGGCGCGCGGGGCGGCGGCCTGGTCACCCTCGTCAGCGGCCCGCCGGCCGGGACCAAGGTCATCGAGAACGCCGCGGCCTTCCTGCTCGACGGTGACATGGTGAAGCCGGTCGAGGGCGGCGCCGCGCCGGCCGCCAAGGCTGCGCCCGCCCAACCTGCGGACAAGCGCTGATGGCCGACGTTCACACCCAAGGCGAGGACCATGGCGGGCTGAAGATCTCAGCCTGGGCCATCAAGAATCCCGTGCCGGTGGCGGTGCTGTTCGTCGCCCTGCTGCTGGCCGGCGTGGTCGCCTATTCCGGCCTCTACGTGAAAATGTTCCCGAACGTGCAGTTCCCGATGGTCTCCGTGACCGTCACCCAGAACGGCGCGGCCCCCGGGGAAATGGAAACCCAGATCACCCGGCCCATCGAAGATGCGATGGCCGGCATCCCGAACGTCAAGAATATCTACTCGACGGTGACGCTGGGCGTTTCCACCACCAACATCGAGTTCGAGCTCGGCGAGGACCTCCAGAAGAAGACTGACGAGGTCCGGTCCAGGGTGGACCAGACCCGGGCCATTCTGCCACGCGAGATCGACGAGCCTACCGTCACCCGGGTCGAGCTCGATAGCCAGCCGATCCTGACCTATGCGGTCTCGGCGCCGGAGATGTCGGACGTCGAGCTCTCCTGGTTCATCGACGACACCATTTCCCGGCTGCTGCAGGCCGAACCCGGCGTCGCGCAGGTGGCGCGTGTCGGCGGCGTGACCCGCGAAATCAACGTCATCATCGATCCCGACAAGCTGAACGCGCGCGGCGTGACCGCCGCCCAGGTGAACAACGCCCTGCGCGCCGCCAATCTCGACTCTCCCGGCGGCCGGGTGCAGGTCGGCGGCCGCGAGCAGACCTTGCGGGTGCTGGGCTCGGTCAACACGCTGCAGGCCCTGCGGGATTTCACCATCCCGACCGGGACCGGCGGCTTCGTGAAGCTGACCGACATCGCCGACGTCGGCGACGGCTCCTCCGAGGTCCGCGGATTCGCCCGCTTCAA
>JAEXKM010000296.1 GCA_023445705.1 Pseudomonadota bacterium | reverse complement strand
GACCTCCTGCCAGCGCGAGGCGCTGGCCTCTTTCGGCGACGACCGAGTGCTGCTGGAGACCTATGTCTCGCGCCCGCGGCATATCGAGGTGCAGGTGTTCGGCGACGCCCATGGCAATGTCGTCCATCTCTACGAGCGGGACTGTTCGCTCCAGCGGCGGCACCAGAAGGTGATCGAGGAGGCGCCCGCGCCGGGCATGAGCGACGCCGCTCGCACCGCCGTGACCGAGGCCGCAGTCAAGGCCGCCAAAGCCGTCGGCTATGTCGGCGCCGGGACGGTCGAGTTCATCGCCGACGCCAGCGAGGGCCTGCGGCCGGACCGGATCTGGTTCATGGAAATGAACACTCGGCTGCAGGTCGAGCACCCGGTCACCGAGGCGGTGACGGGCGTTGATCTGGTCGAGTGGCAGATCCGGGTGGCGGCGGGCGAACCGCTGCCCCTGGGCCAGCACCAGATCGAACTCTCCGGGCATGCGCTGGAAGCCCGGCTCTATGCGGAGAACCCGGCCGGAGGCTTTCTGCCCTCGATCGGCGTGTTGGAGCATTTCCGCATGCCCGAGGACCTGGTCCGCGTGGACTCCGGGGTCGAGGAGGGCGGCCAGATCACCCCCTTCTACGACCCGATGATCGCCAAGCTGATCGCCCACGCGCCGACGCGGGAGGGCGCGTCGGACCTGCTGGCCCAGGCCTGCAGCGAGGTCGAGGTCTGGCCGGTCAGGACCAACACGGGTTTCCTGACCCGCTGCCTGGACCATCCGGATTTCATCGCTGGGGACGTGGACACCGGCTTCATCGAGGCCCGGCTCGACGCGCTGGTTGCGGCGCCGGACCCGTCGGAGCCGGCGCTCGCCGCGGCGGCGATGGCCCTAACGCTCACCGACGAAGACGAGGCGTCCCCCGATCCCTGGGCCGCGCTCACCGGCTTTCGGCTCAACGCGCCGCCCAGCCGCACCATGCGGCTTTACCTGGGCGAGCGGGGTTTCGATGCGCCGCTCTATTCCGACGACGTGCCCGATGACGTGCTGCTGACGCAGGACGGCGAGATCGTGGTCTTCGACGCGGGCGAGACCTTCGTCCTGACGCCGCGGCCCCCGGTGAAGGACGCGGCCCACAGCGGCGGCGGGGATGGCGCGATCGCCTCGCCCATGCCGGGCAAGGTGGTGGCCGTCTCGGTCGCTGTCGGCGATGCGGTCACTCGCGGCCAGACCTTGCTGACCCTTGAGGCCATGAAGATGGAGCACGCGCTCGCCGCGCCGTTCGACGGGGTGGTCGAGGCCCTCAACGTCACCGTCGGCGATCAGGTCAGCGAGGGCGTCGCCCTGGCGCGGCTGAAGGCGGCCGAGTAGCTGCGCCTTGGGCGCGGGCCCTGCTAGGCTCGCGCCATGTCCAGCGTTCAGCACGTCCGCGCCGTCCTCGAAGCCGCGCGCCTTCCCCAGCCGCAGGCCCTTGTCGACCTGGTCGATCACGGGCGGTCGGGAGACCTCATCGCCAAGGCCGGGGAGGCGGTGGTCAAGCTCGCCTCCGCCCCGGCCAATATCGAGCTGCTCGCCCGTGAGATCGCGGTGCTGGAGTGGCTCGGGCCGAGGGCGCCGACGGCGAGGGTCCTCTGGACCGGAGAGGTGGAAGGCGGCCTCGCCCTGGTGATGGAAAACCTGCCTGATCGTCCGGTTTCGCACCTATCAATGCAGGAAGCCGCCGATGGGCTGGCCGCCACGGCGCAGGCGCTGGCCGCCCTGCACGGCCTCGACCCTGCCGGCTGCCCCTTCGACATGCGTCTGGACGTCAAGTTCGCCCTGGCCGAGCGCCACGTCGCCGCCGGCCTGGTGGACGAGGACGACTTCGACGGGGAGCGGATGGGCTGGACCGCCCGCCAGGCGCTGGACGCGGCCTACGCGACCCGTCCGGCTGCGGAACGTCTCGTCCTCACCCACGGCGACGCCAGCCTGCCCAACTTCCTCTGGAGCCCCGACCGTCCCGTCCGCCTGATCGACCTCGGCCGCTTCGGCCTCGCCGACCCTTATCAGGACCTCGCGCTCTTCCTCCGCTCGGCTAAGTACAACTACCCGGACCTCGACGCCGGCGCCGTCCTGCGCGAGCACTATCCGCTGGCGCAGATCGACGAAGCCGCCTGCGATTTCTACCGGCTGATGGACGAGTTGTTCTGAGCGGCGAGGGCGTCGCAGATCGGCGACGAGACGTCCTTTATGTCCTGCAGGCGAGCCGGCGTCGGTCGTGCTGCGGCAATCATGGGACGATGACTCGCGCCCTCTCGCCGAAATAGACGAGAGGGCGACAGCTCAACGGCGCTACCTAGCTTTTTCGTTGTGGCTTATGACTGACGAAGTTGTCGACGGCATCCATTGTTTCGCCGACTAGCGAGGTCGGAAGGGCCTTCTGCCAGTCGTTAGTCCCATACCAGACACGCCGGACACGATCATATCGCGGCCTTTTATTCCAGCTGCCCGTTAGCCGGCGATGTTCTTCCTGCGGCATCACTTTGAGGAACATGTAGTGGTTACGTGGGTCTTGGGCCGTTCTGCTCTTTCCATTCAGCGGGATGGTGTGATGAATCTCTTGGCCCTTTGTCGCAACGCCTTTAGCTCGAAGCGACTTTGCGGAGGCGTTAGCCGTCACAGACCCCTTTTTGAGCATTGTGACGCCTTTGCTTGCCGCTCTTACACCTTTAGCGGCGACGCCGATGGGAAGCATATCCGTGACTGCCATCGCGCCGTTAAATGCTGCGCCTATGTAATCTCCCTCTTGAAAGTCGGCGGCCGCCTCCCAGGCTGGCCCCACTACTGGAATGAAAGATTGAAGCGTATTCGGGCGGGAGATTCGCAACCTTGCCATATCACGATCGTATTGCTCTCCCTCCGGATCGGGCACGCTCTGAGGTTCGCCGAGCGGCATCTTCGCCATCTGCGTTCTTTCTTTAAATTGTCGAGAAAACCGCATGCCGCCGCGCGTTGGCGCGCTCGGCTATGCGGATTAGCCGCTCACAATCACTTGGGGAGCGGTAGGAATATCATCCTAGAATTTCCCGATTTGTCCAGAACAAATAGGGAACAATCGCCCTGAGGAGCGTTAAAGCCCTAAAACACCACCACGCTTCTGATGCTCTCGCCCGCGTGCATCAGGTCGAAGGCCTTGTTGATGTCTTCCAGCGGCATGACGTGGGTGATCATCGGGTCGATCTGAATCTTCCCGTCCATGTACCAGTCGACGATCTTCGGCACGTCAGTGCGGCCGCGGGCGCCGCCGAAGGCCGAGCCTTTCCAGACGCGGCCGGTGACCAATTGGAAGGGGCGGGTGGAGATTTCCTTGCCCGCCTCGGCCACGCCGATGATCACGCTCTCGCCCCAGCCGCGATGGCAGGCTTCAAGCGCCTGGCGCATGACGTTGGTGTTGCCGGTGCAGTCGAAGGTGTAGTCCGCGCCGCCGTCGGTCAGGGCGACCAGGTGCTGGACGATGTCGGCGCCGCCGATGTCGTTGGGGTTCACGAAGTGGGTCATGCCGAACTTGCGGCCCCATTCCTCGCGGTCCGGATTGATGTCGACGCCGACGATCATGTCCGCGCCCACCATCTTCAGGCCCTGGATGACGTTGAGGCCGATCCCGCCCAGGCCGAAGACGATGGCGTTGGCGCCCGGCTCCACGCCGGCGGTGTTGACCACCGCGCCGACCCCGGTCGTGACCCCGCAGCCGATGTAGCAGGCCTTGTCGAAGGGCGCGTCGGGCCGGATC
>JAEXKM010000215.1 GCA_023445705.1 Pseudomonadota bacterium | reverse complement strand
GCCCCCGCTAGAGCGGCAGCAGCTTGGTCGAGGCGGTTTCGATGCGGTCTTCCAGGGTGCGCATAAAGTCGGCGCGCTTCAGGCCCGGCTGGATCGGCTGAAGGAACTCGAACACGATCACGCCGGGGCGGCGGATGAAGCCGTGGCGGGGCCAGTGAACGCCCGAGTTCGTCGCGACCGGATGCACCGGCACGTCGATCTGGCGGTAGAGGGCGGCGATGCCCGGCTTGTAGTCGGGCGCGGCGCCCGGCGCGGTCCGGGTGCCTTCCGGGAAGATCATCACCTGGCGATCCTTGGCGAAGCGCTCATCGGCGTCGCGCACCAGTTTGCGGAGCGCGGTGGAGTGGCCTTCGCGGTCGACCACGATCATCCGCGCCTTCATCGCGTACCAGCTGAAGAAGGGGATCCACATCAGCTCCTTCTTCATGACGAAGCAGACGTCGGGCAGCCAGGCCAGGTGAGCGAAGACGTCGAACATGCACTGGTGCTTGGGCGCCAGGACCGAAGCCCCCTTGGGCATGTGCTCCCTGCCGCGGACTTCGACGCGGATGTCGCAGACGACCCGCAGCAGGAAGATGATCCCCTTGGCCCAGACGCTCATCATCCGCATGGCCCAACGCCGCGGCGCGGGCAGGATGAAGGGCGCGCAGCCAACCGCGACTAGGACGGACCACAGATAGAACAGGACCATGAAGACCAGGGAGCGGATGGCGATCAAAGGTCAGCCTTTCTTGGGCTCAGGCGCTTGGTGTGCTTGGGTCTCAGCATCGGCGCGCGGGCCCAGCGCCAGCAGCGCTTCGCGGCCGAGGATCGCGAGATACTTGGAATACTCGGTGATCATCAAGCGCGCGCCGCCGCTGGTGCGCCACCAGCGCTTGGCGCGGATCACCGAGGTCTCGACGGGATAGGCGGTCAGGCGCTTGTCGGGCATGGCGCCGCGCAGCTCGAGCATGGCGCGGGGCATGTGGTAGTCGGCGGTGACGATGATCAGGCTGTCGTAGCGCATCGCGCGGGCCCATTCCTGGGTCTCGCGCGCATTGCCGACGGTGTTGGCGGCGTCGAAACCGAGGTCCACGCAGCAGTCATAGAGCCGGCGGGCGGCGCGGCTGACCACCCGGATGTCTTCGCGCGAGGCCTCGCGATTGACGCCCGAGACCAGCATTCGCTGGGCCTTGCCGTCCTCCAGCAGGTTCATGGCCGCGCCTATGCGCTGGTTCGAGCCGGCACCGGTGAGCGCGACGACGCCGTCGGCGGGCGCAGGCTCGGGGGCTGGGGTCGAGCGCTCGACCCGCTCGGCGAAGGCCATGAGGCCCGCGGCCCAGATCGCGGCGGCGACGAGAAGAGCTATGAGGCCTTTCACGAGAGGTCCCGGATCAAGGCGCGGGCGGTGAAGTGGGCGGCGACCGCGGCGACGCCGGCCGCGGCCAGCGGGGCCGGCAGAACGAACAGGAGATCGCTCCAGGCGATCGGCAGCACCGGCGTCAAACCTTCTCCTCCGCCTGCGAGGCGCAGACCAGCGCCCATGATCGCCGCAGCGGCTGCGCCGAACAAGCCGGCGACCGCGGCCATACGCGCAAAGCGGAGCTGGAAGAGACGGGCCACGAAGCGGTCCTCGGCGCCCGACAGATGCAGCACCTCCACGACATCGCGGCGTGCGGCCAGTCCCGCACGGGTGGCGAAGGCGACGACGGCGGCGGCGGCCACGGCGATAAGACCGAAGATCGCGAGCCCGGCCCAACGGGTCATCTGCGCGGCGCGCTGGATGTCGGCCATCCATGTGGAGTGGTCGTCGACGACGGCGTCGACGCCTTGCGCCTTCAGCGCGCGGTCGAGGGTTTCGGCGCTGGCCGGGGCGTTCCGGGACAGCTGCACGGCCACGAGCCGCGGGACAGGCAGGTCGGACAGGTCGGCGTCGCCCAGCCACGGGGCGATCAGGGCCTCGGCCTTTTCCTTCTCCAGGGCGCGGGCCTCCGCGACCCCGGGGACGCCGGCCAGGGTCTCCGCCGCGCGGGCTGCGGCCCCGTCGGGGGTTTCGTTGGCCTTGGGGCGTACGATGATCGTGGCCTGGCCATGGAGCTGATCGGTCCAGTCATGGGCCGCGCGGTTGGCCGCGAGCAGGCCAAGCAGGGTCAGACACGCGAGAAAGCAGAGCACGGCCACCACGAAGGTCAGCGACCCGTCGCGGGCGTCCGCCTCGGGCAGGAAGGGCGCGGGCCGCCAGCGTGCGACGTCGAAGTCGGTCACTGGCGAGCCGCCGCGATCGTCAGCCGGCCCTTGTCCAGGTGCAGCGAGGGCATGCCGGAGCGGGCGACCAAGTCTTGGTCGTGGGTCGCGAACACCACGGTCGTGCCGAGGCGGTTGAGTTCGACCAGAAGCTTCAGGATCCGCACCGCCATGTCGGGGTCGACATTGCCGGTGGGCTCGTCGGCCAACAGGATCTCGGGCCGATTGACCACGGCGCGGGCGATGGCCAGGCGCTGCTTCTCGCCGCCGGAGAGCGTGGCGGGCATGGCGTGCATGCGATTGCGCAGGCCCACCCAGGCCAGCAGCTCGGCCACGTCGTTGCGATAGGTGTCAGGCTTGCGGCCCTCGATACGCAGGGGCAGGGCGGCGTTGTCGAAGACCGACAAGTGCTCGAGGAGCTTGAACTCCTGATAGACCACGCCGATCCTCCTGCGCAGGAACGGCTGTTCGCCGCGCGGCACGGCGGAGACGTCCTGTCCGAAGAGATGCATCAGGCCCTTCGAAGGACGAGCGGCCAGGAACAGGAGTTTGAGCAGCGAGGTCTTGCCCGCTCCCGATGCGCCGGTCACAAAGTGGAAGGACCCTGGGGGTAGGGAAAAGGTGAGGTCTTTCAAAGTTTCGGGGGCGCGACCATAGCGCATCGACACATCATCGAAGCGGACAACGGCGGGATCGGCGTCGTAGGCGCCTGTGGCGTTCAGGTTTCTGGACATGGGGGCCGAAATCGGCGACCTCGGTTGAGGTTGCTGGAGCGTCCGATTCGGCTGTCATGATACTGACCTGTCCAGAGTGCGCCACCAGCTATTTCGTGGACGATTCCAAGATTCCGCCCGGCGGCCGCGCGGTGAAGTGCGCGAGTTGCGGCGCGCGGTGGACCGCGGCCCAGCCTGAGGTTGAGGAAGCCGAGCCCGAAGCGATGGTGCTGGAGGCGACGCCGGCCGACGCCGAACCGCTCGCGCCCCTGAATGCTTTCACCGGCGATGATCTGCCCAAGGCGTTCCGCGCCCGCAAGGACACGGAACGCAAGGTGCGCGAGGCCACGGCCACCGGGGTCGTCTGGGCCGGGATGGCGGCGGCCCTGGCCCTGCTGGTCGCCCTGGCGCTCATATTCCGCGTCGATGTCGTGAAGCTCTGGCCGCAGACCGCCAGCGCCTATGCCGGGGTCGGCCTGCCCGTGAACAGCCTGGGGCTGGTCATCGAGGGGGTCCGGTTCGAGCCCTCCCTGCAGGAAGGGCATGCGGCGCTCTCGGTGTCGGGCATGATCCGCAACATCGAGAACCAGCCCATCGTCACCCCGCCCTTGCGCATCAGCCTGCTGGACGAGAAGGGCGAGCCGCTGGCGACGAAGATCGCCCGCCCGGCGGACGCCAAGATCCCGCCCGGAGAGACCCGTCACTTCGCCATCGCCCTGCTGGACCCGCCGGCCAAGGCCAAGGAACTGGAGGTGGCGTTCGCACCCCGCGCGCCGGTGACCGTGAACGTCAAGCAGGCCGATCCCGCCCCGAAGGAAGCGGCCCCCGAACTGCGCGCGATGGCCGCCGGGCCGCCGCCTGTCGAAGCTCAAGCGCTGCCGCCGGGCAGCCCGGATGCTCTGCCCAGCCATGACTGACGCCCAGACCCCTCCCGTCGTGCTCCTCTCGGAAGAGGAGGTCGCCCGCCGGGTCGAGGACCTGGCCAGGCAGATCGCGCCAACGATCGACGACGACACCGTGGCGGTCTGCCTGCTCACTGGAGGCCTGTGGTTCGCCTCGGACCTGACGCGGGCCCTGGCGCGTGCAGGGCGGTATGTCCGGTTCGACGCGTTGTGGCTGGCCTCGTATGGGGACGAGCGGGCGAGCCTTGGGCGCTGCGAGGTGCGGGCTGACCTGCAACGGCCGCTGGCGGGGCGCACCGCCCTGGTCATCGACGACGTCATCGATACCGGGCTTTCGCTTTCGGAGGCCCATCGCCTGGTCCGCGACGCCGGGGCGAGCCGGGCGCTGACGGCGGTCTTCGCCAGCAAGCCCTGGCCGACCCCGCGGGCGATCACGCCGGATTTCGTCGCCTGGGAGGCGCCGGCGCGCTACCTGGTCGGCTATGGCATGGATGCGGCCGGCGCGTTGCGCGGGCTGCCCTATATCGGCGCCCTGGACTAGAACCAGGGTGCGGGGCGCTCGCGCTCCAGCATCTCTTCATAGGTCGGGCGCGGGCGGACGATGGCGTATTCGTCGCCCTTGACCAGCACCTCGGGGACGAGGAGCCGGCTGTTGTACTCGCTCGCCATCACCGCCCCGTACGCGCCGGCGCTGAGGAAGGCGACGAGATCCCCCGACTCCAACGGCGGCAGGGTGCGCTCGCGGGTGAAGGTGTCGCCGGTCTCGCAGATCGGCCCGACCACATCATAGACCGCCGGCTCGCCCGCACGCGGCTTGACCGGCGCGATCTCGTGGTAGGCGTCGTACATGGCCGGCCGGATCAGGTCGTTCATGGCCGCATCGAGGACCACGAACTTGCGGCCTTCCGGCCGCTCGTGGATGTGCAGCACCTGGGCCAGCAGGACGCCGGCGTTGGCGGCGATCATCCGTCCGGGCTCGAAAGCGTAGGCCACGTCCAGGCCGTGCATGGTCTTGGCGATCATCCGCGCATAGTCGGCGGGAGAAGGCGGTTCCGGCTGGTTGAAGTAGGGCACGCCCAGGCCGCCGCCCAGGTCGAGCCGCTGGACCGAAAGGCCCTCCCCGCGCAGCCGCTCGACCAGGCCGCGCATCTTGGCGAAGGCCTGAGCCATCGGCTCAAGGTCGCTGATCTGGCTGCCGATGTGGCAGGTGACGCCGACCGGATCGAGGCCGGCGTCGTTGGACGCGTTTGCGTAGAGCCGCTCGGCCTCCGAGAACGAGACGCCGAACTTGTTGTCCGACTTCCCGGTCGAGATCTTGGCGTGGCCGCCGGCCGAGATGTCGGGATTGACCCGGATCGCGATGGTGGCGCGCATGCCGAGCGACTGGGCCACCTGGCTCGCCAGCCGCATTTCCGGCTCGGATTCCACATTGATCTCGGCCACGCCGGACTTGAGCGCGAAGGCCAGTTCGCCGGCCGTCTTGCCGACGCCTGAGAACACGATCTTTTCCGGCGGAACGCCGGCCGCCAGGGCGCGGCGGATCTCGCCTTCCGAAACCGTATCGGCGCCGGCGCCGAGCCGCGCGAGCGTCTGCAGCACCGCCAGGTTGGAATTGGCCTTCACGGCGAAGGCGATCAGAGGATCCCCGCCGTGGTCGCCCTTCAGGCCTTCGCTGACGAGAGCGTCGCGGAGGACCTGGAAGTGACGCTCCAGCGTCGCGCTGGAATAGACATAGACTGGCGTGCCGACTGCGCTGGCGATGTCGGCCAGGGACACGCCTTCACAGAAGAGCTCGCCCCCCTTGAGCTCGAAATGATTCATCGTGGATTTGAGTACGGGTCGGGAAGGGCGCCTTGGGGCGCGACGGCGGAGGGATTGGGGGCGCTGTCGATGGGCAGGGTGCGCGGCGGCGCAGGACGGTCGTCGCGGTTACGTGGGTCGATGGTGCGCACCGTACGCGCCGGGGTGGCGCCGGCGTCGGCGCCGGAGCCTTGGCCGGCCATCGGGCCGGGGCGTTCGAGCTGACCCAACTTGCCGCAGCCGGCGAGCGCGGTCGCGCTGATCGCCAGGATCATCGCGAGGGGACGAAGGGTCATTTCAGCTTCTCCTTCCAACGCGCGATCTGGGCGCGGACCTGTTCCGGTGAGGTTCCGCCGTAGCTCTTGCGGCTCGCGGCCGACGCCTGCGGCGTCAGGACCTCAAAGACCGCTGCGGTGATCCTCGGTTCGATGGTTTGCAGTTCGGCAAGCGGCAACGACGGCAGATCACAGCCCAGGCTCTCAGCCTTCTTCACCGCGGCGCCGGTGACATGGTGAGCGTCGCGGAACGGCATGTCCAGCGTGCGCACGAGCCAGTCGGCGAGGTCGGTGGCGGTCGAGAAGCCGGCGCCGGCGGCCGCGGCCATCCGCTCCGGAACCGGTTCGAGGTCGGCGACCATTCCGGCCATCGCCGCTAGCGACAGTTCGAGCGCGTCGAAGGCTTCGAAGGTCGGGACTTTGTCCTCCTGCATGTCCTTCGAATAGGTCAGCGGGAGGCCCTTCATGACCACGGTCAGTTGGGTCAGCGAACCCAGCACCCGGCCGACCTTGGCGCGGATGAGCTCGGCCGCGTCGGGGTTCTTCTTCTGCGGCATGATCGACGAGCCGGTGGTGAAGGCGTCGGACAGCTTCACGAAGCCGAACTGCGGCGTCATCCAGATCACGATTTCTTCGGCCAGGCGCGAAAGGTGGGTGGCGCAGATCGAGGCCGCAGACAGGCTCTCCAGGGCGAAATCGCGGTCGGCCACGCTATCGAGCGAATTGGCGGTCGGGGCGTCGAAGCCCAGCGCCTGGGCGGTCGCGTGACGGTCGATCGGGAAGGGCGATCCGGCCAGGGCGGCCGCGCCCAGCGGGCATTCGTTCATGCGCGCGCGGGCGTCGGCGAAGCGCGAGGCGTCGCGGCCGAACATTTCCACATAGGCCATGAGATGGTGGCCGAAGGTGACCGGCTGGGCCGGCTGCAGGTGGGTGAAGCCCGGCATCAGGGTCGCGGCGTGCGGCTCGGCCTTGGACACCAGCGCCCTCTGAAGATCCCTGATCTGCGCCACGGTGCGGTCGCAGGCGTCGCGAACCCACAGGCGGAAGTCCAGGGCCACCTGGTCGTTGCGCGAGCGGGCGGTGTGCAGGCGGCCGGCGGCCGGCCCGATCAACTCGCGCAGCCGGGCCTCCACGTTCATGTGGATGTCTTCGTACTCGTCTCGGAACGGGAAGGTCCCGGCGGCGATCTCGGCCTCGATGGCGGAGAGGCCGCCCTGGATGGCCGCCTCATCCTCGCTTGTAATAACGCCTTGCTTGAGCAACATCGCCGCGTGCGCGCGGGAGCCGGCGAGGTCTTGCGCCGCCAATCGTTTGTCGAAGCCGATGGAGACGTTGATCGCCTGCATCAGCTCGGCCGGCTTGGACGAGAACCGCCCGCCCCACATGGCCTGGCCGGAAGCAGTCGAGGAAGAGTGCGTCATATGAGTGAGAAGTCTGCTGAGAAGGCCGCTGGCGAACCCAAGGCCTCCCGCTTGAAATGGGCGCTTCGGGGCGTCGCCTTGGTGGGCGTCGCCGGGGTTCTGTACATCATCGCCCAGGCTTCCATAAACCCCCAGCGCACCGATGGACTGAAGTCCTTCGCCAAGGGGGAGATGGCGAAGTTCGAAATTCCCGCCGAAGCCACCGTCGCGCCGGTCACGAGCTTCCAGGGGCCGAGCGGCGAGGCGGCCCGCATCGCCGACTTCAAGGGCAAGGTCGCGGTGGTGAACCTGTGGGCGACCTGGTGCGCGCCGTGCGTCATCGAGATGCCGACGCTCGCCAAGCTCGCAGCCAGCTACGAGGGCAAGCCCGTCGCGGTGGTGGCGGTCAGCGTCGATCGTCCGCAGGACGCCGACAAGGCGCGGGCCTTCATCGCCAAGCACGCGCCGCTCACCTTCTATCACGACCCGAAAATGGCCTTGCCGTTCGCCTTCAAGCCGGTCGCCTCTGGCATGCCGACGACGATCATCTACGGCCCCGACGGGGTCGAGCGCGGACGCCTTGCGGGGGGCGCGGACTGGTCCGGCGAGGACGCCAAGGCGTTGATCGATCAAGTCCTGGCGGAAAATTGAACCGCGTTCTTGGTTGACCGCCTCGCTTGCCCGTGACCAAAATTTCGTCCGCAATCCGGACTTGGGCCTGCAGTCGTTCTTCTTCCCGCGTTTGCGGACTGAACAAGCCTCCCAGATGACTGAGATTGTTTTCGGGCGTGGCTTGCCCGCTCGCGTTTGAACGCTGTCAGGGAGACGAAAGCGTCATGGCCACCGGGACGGTCAAATGGTTCAACGGCACCAAGGGTTACGGCTTCATCCAGCCCGACGACGGGGGCAAGGACGTCTTCGTCCATATCTCCGCCGTCGAGCGGGCCGGCCTTCGCGCGCTGAACGAAGGGCAGAAGGTCGAGTTTCAGGAACGTGAAGAGCGGGGCAAGGTCGCCGCGGTCGACCTGAAACCGATCTGATCCGCATAGACGAGAAGGAAGGGGCGCTGGATGGCCAGCGCCCCTTCTTTTATGCGACTTCCTTGTGCCGGGATTTCTGGCCGGCTTCGGGATCGGTCATCACCCGCAGAAGATTGACCAGGGACGACCTGGCCTCCTGCGGCAGGCGTTCGAAGGCGTTCAGCAATTCGAGCGCGCCTGGGGTGCGCATGCGACTGAGCAGATCGACGTCCCCTTCGCCCGCTGGGGTGTCCAGAACGTCCATCAGGTCCACGACCCGACATCGTAAAGCGCGTGCGATCTGAACAAGACGCGAGAACGATATCCGGTTGGCTCCGTTCTCGTACTTCTGGATTTGCTGGAAACTTACGCCGCACTGTTCGGCCAAGGCCTCTTGGGACATGCCGATGGTTCGACGCCGGATCCGGACCGCGGCGCCAAGCGCGACGTCCATTGGATCAGGTGTCTTATTTGAAGGTTCAGCAGACATAGCGGTCTCCTCACCCAAATCGTCTGCCAGCGGAGTAGAGGCTTCGCGGCTCGCTTTGGATTCAAGGAAGTTAAGGCCTTAATTTCTTCTTTGAAAAGAGTGGCGTGGCCTTTGTTGCGCTTCGGCGACGAGCGCGTTCAGCGAACGCGTTTGGTGGTTTGCGAGTAGTCGTCCGGCGCGAGTTTGCTGTCTGGGAATATTCCCAAGGTTGAATGGAATTCCCGTGAGCTTCCGAAGCTCGCGGCGTTCAATTGGGGATTTTACGTATACTTTCGACCTGGACGTCAGGGTTGTAGTTGCAAGGGCTTCTTGTCTGCAAAGCGGGGTCTTAAGGCGGGTCGGGAAGTCTCGGTTTACCCGCGATCCCAAAGTCCACATACTGTGCTGGTGTTTGCATATCGCGTGAAAATTGCGGCGGGCTGCGTCGTCAGCGCCCTGGCGCTTTCGGGATGCGCATCGGGGCGCATCGACGTCGCCGAGCAGGGCGTCCGTCCTGAACTCGCCCAGGGCTCCCTTGGCGCGCCCGAGGCGCCGCCCGCGGCCGGGCGCACCTTGATCGAAGACCTGGCCAAGGCCGGGCTGATGGCCGACGCGGCCGGCCGTCCCGCTCGCATCATCGATCTCGGCTACAGCGAGCGCCCCTTGAAGGTCGGCGCCTATTCCGGGCCGCCGCCGACGGAAGACGGATGGATCGCTTCGCCTGAGGCCTGGAGCGTCTGGCGTCCTCGCCAGCGGATGATCTGCACGCTTTCGATGCGTATCTCGGGCGGGACGGAATCCTCGGAACCCTACGAGGTGCGCGCCAGCCGACGTGGTCGAGGCGCCGCCTGCGGCGGCCAGGAAAACGAACTGACGGCCGCGATCGTCTCGCGTCTCGAGCTACCCTGACAAGCTTGGCGGCAAGCTGATTTCGAAGGTCGTTCCCAGCCCCGGGCCGCTGGTGCAGGCGATGGCGCCGCCATGCCGCTGAACGACCATCTGGACGAATGACAAGCCCAGCCCGACGCCGTCCACGCGATCGCCGCCGGTCCGTTGGAAGCGCTTGAACAAGGTCGCCACCTGCTCGGGCGCCATCCCGCGGCCGTGGTCGCTGATCGCGCAACAGACCGTGTCGCCTGAGGTCGTCAAGCGGCACTCGATCCGTGAGCGGTCGGGTGAATACTTGATCGCGTTGTCCACCAGATTGATGAAGGCGCGGGTCAAAAGCGTCCGGTCGGCGTCGACCAGCAACTCCTCCTCGGCGCCGTGGACCTCGACCTCGATCCCGCGCGCCGAGGACTGCGGCCACAGGTCGTCCACGGCGTCCAGAACGACGTCGCTCAGGTTCACCGGCTCGAGGGCGTAGGCGCCGGTCTCGGCCCGGGCGAGATTGACGAAATTGTCGGCCAGGGAGAGCGTCCGGCGGGCATAGCCGCCGATCCGATCCGCTGCGGCCGCGGAAACCCCGTGAGGTCCGGCGCCGTTGAGGAGCGTGAGGATCGAGACCTGCGGCGAGCGCATGTCGTGGGTCAGAAGCTCCAGGATGTGTTCCCGCTGCCGTCCGGCCGCCTTCAGCGCGGTGATGTCGGTGAAGCGCACGATCCAGCCGACCGGCTCTCCGTCGGCCTGCGTCAGCGCAGTGCGGCGCACATGAAGCGCCCGGCCGTCCCTTAGGGCCAATTCGACCTCCATAGGCGGAGCGCCTGGCTCGGCCGGAGGAGCCTCGACCCGGAGTCTGGCGACGAGGTCGCCGACCGTCACTGTCGCACCCTCGTCGATCGGGCCGAACAGCGCTTCGGCCTCGCGATTGGCGATCAGCACCTGGCCGTCGAGACTTGAGATCAGGGTGGCGTCGGGCAGGCCCTGAAGGGCGTCCAGCACCAGCCGCCGAAGGTTGCGGGCCCGCAGGATGGCTCGGTGGAGCAGCGTCATGCGGCGGTCGACCACGTCCGTGAGGGGCGCGCCTCGCGGTTCGGACAGGGCCGAGAGCAGGTCCGGTTCCTGGGCGAAGTCCCGCAGTTCGCGCATCATGTAGGCGTTGGTCGCTTCCAGCCGTCGCCAGCTCCAGAGGGGGTAGACCAGCAGCAGGCCGGCCAGGGCGGCGTTCGGCGGGGTCCAGATGCGGGCCAGGACGAACAGGCCGGCGCTGCCGACGAGCGTCAGAACGATCAGCGCGCCGCCCAGCAGCAGGTTGGCCCGAGGGCGCAGAAAGAGAAAGCCGACCAGCGCCAGCGCTAGCGGAAGCAGCGAGAAAAGGCCCGCGCCGAGTGCGCCGACGGGGCGGATCGCATGGTCGCCGAGCAGGGTGTCCAGCAGGTTCGCCTGCAGTTCGACGCCGGACATGATCTCGGTATGGTTGGAAAGGGGCGTGGCGTATCGGTCGCCCAGCCCGTCGGCGGTCGCCCCCACCAGCACCAGCTTGTCGTGCAGGAATTCCTTCGGCGTCGAGCCATTGACGGCGTCGACAAAGGAAATGGTCCGGAAGTGCCCAGGCGGGCCCGCGAACGAGATCATCACCGGCTGGTGGCGGCTGAGCGGCGCTTGCGGTGCTGGCGGAAGATTGGCCGGAGTGATGGGCGCGACGGCGCGACCGCTCATCAAGGTCATCAGGTGCGGCCAGGTGCGACCACCATCGGCTTCGGCCAGATAGGCCCGCCGAACGACGCCGTCCTGGTCGAAGTGGACGTTCACCTGTCCCAGGCCCGCGGCCGCCGAGGCCAACGGCTCGACCGGCGGCAATAGGGCGTATGGCGCGCCGTTGGCGCCCGGCACCTCGAAGGTCACCGGCAGGAAGACCCGGGTGGTGCGCAGGGCGGCGGCCAGGCCCGCGTCGCCCTCTGCGGGCTCGGGCAGGAGGACGTCGTAGGCCACGGCGCGCGGAGCTGCGTCGGCCAGCCGGCGCACCAGGTGTTCATGGGCGCTTCGAGGCCAGGGCCAGCGGCCCATCTCGGCGATGCTGCGATTGTCGATGGCGATGATGACGATGTCGTCGTCCGGCGCACGGACGTTCAGGGCCGACAGGGCGTCGAAGACTACGTTGTCCAGCCGGTCGGTGGCCCGGCTGAGCGAGAGGCCGAGCACCAGGGCGGCCGTGACCGCAGCCACCAGCAGCCATTCGAGCAGGACGCGGCGGCGGGCCGGGGCGTCCTCGGAATCCTCGATCGCCAGCGGCCGCTTCAACGACCTATTTCGAACCGCTCGGGCGGAGACCACTTCTCGGCATAGCTCCCGCGCGCGTAGGTGCGCGACATCACGCGCCAGTGGTACACGCCTGGCGGCAGGTCCGTGACAGTGAGCTCCTGCATGGTCAAGCCGCTCTCGTCCACGACGGGGGTGGCGGCTCCATCGGCGGTGAGCTGCAGGCGGTAGGTCCGCTGTCCTTCGCCGCCGACGTTCCAGCGGAACTTGTAGCGCCGGATCCCGCCCTCGCGGATCGTGGAGGGCGCGGCCAGGTCGAGGGTGTTGAGGCGGCGTTCGAAGGCGTAGGTCGCCGGCATTCCGACCAAGCCGCTCTCTCCGACGGCGGCGAGGCGCAGGAAGTAGATCCCATCGGGCAAAGCCTCCAGCGCGACCGTGTTGGTCTCGGTCGTGATTTCTTCCAGAACGTCGACGAAGCCTGCGTCGGTCGCCAGGCGAACCTGATGGGCCGTCACAGGGGCAGGCTCGATCGTGAACCGGACGGCCGGCTCGTCCTGCACTCGGCCGGCGTTCAGCACCTTGGGCGCGGCCGGCAACGGGAGCGGCCCGGACATGCCGGTCGCGCTGCTCACCGCGCCGTGACTGGCCGAGATGGCGGCCGAACTGGGGCCCTGGCTGACCGACACGAGGCCTTCGATCACCTCGGTGCGCGCTGCGTTCTCGGCCTCGTCG
The DNA here is from genome assembly GCA_023445705.1 of Pseudomonadota bacterium. Classification (GTDB taxonomy): domain Bacteria; phylum Pseudomonadota; class Alphaproteobacteria; order Caulobacterales; family Caulobacteraceae; genus Phenylobacterium. The sequence continues at coordinate 2,626 of JAEXKM010000215.1, read as the reverse complement.
TAGCTCACGGCGAACTCGGTGCCCCGGACGGCTGAAACCGACATCGGCGTGCGAACCGTGTAGCTGTCCTTGTCGTTCTGCAGCGGCGTGACGTCGGACTCCAATCGCCCGCGCTGGACCTCCAGCTCGCGCCGGACGACGCCCGTCATTTCCACCGCCTGCATGCGGCCGAGCCGAATACGGCTCTGTGAGGGGATCGAAAGCGCCGTGCCATCGGGCAGGTCCAGGCGCAGGAACGCGTTGGGGCCGGTGGCGATGATCGCGCCTTCGGTCACTACAGCCCCGCGCGTCAGGGCGATGGTGCGGCCGCCGACGGTGGCGGTGACGGCGCCACGGAAGCCGGCGACCTTGGCCTCGACCTGACGGGTCCGGAGCATCCGCGCCGGCACTTTCAGAGTCGTCCCGACCTTCAGGCGGCGCGGGTCATGCACGCCGTTCAGCCGCGCGACGGTGCGATAGTCGCTCGCGCGGACCAGGTAGAGGCGACCGAACTCGTAGAGCGTGTCGCCCTTGCGCACGACATAGGTCTCGACCGGCTCGGCCGCCTGCGCGGAAAAGGCGGCGAGGGCGAAGGTCAAGGCGCCCGCGGCCGCGGCGAGCGGCCGGCTCATGGCTGGTCCTCCTCCGCCCATCCGTCAGTCAGTTGCTCCAGGCGGTAGCCGTAGCTGTAGACCGGCGTCAGACGGAAGCCGTTCTGCGGCCGCAGTTGCAGCTTGGTGCGGATGCGGGAGATGTGCATGTCGAGGGTGCGCGTCGGAAGGTCGGGGTTGCGTCCCCAGATCGCCTCGAGGATGTGGCCCCGCGACAGCGCGCGATGCAGGTTGCGGAACAGCAGCAGGGCCAGGCCGAACTCCTTGGCCGTCAACGGCATGAGCTCGCCGCGCATGGTGACCTGTTCGGCCGGGAGGTTGAAGACGTAGTCGCCGTAGGTCTCCAGGCCCCCGACGCCGCGATTCGGATAGGTCCGGCGCAGCAGCGCGTTGATCCGCGCCAGCAGGACCCCGCCCTGGACCGGCTTGATCACGTAGTCGTCGGCTCCCGCGTTGAGGCCGGTGATGACGTCGGCTTCGTTGGAGCGGCTGGTCAGCAGCAGGATCGGCGGCGCTGGGGCGAGGTTTTTCTGCGCCCAGGCGATGACCTCCAGCCCGTTCATGTCTGGAACGTTCCAGTCGAGCAGCAGGAGGTCGAAGGTCTCCCGGCGCAGAGCCGCGATCAGCGGCGCGGCCAGATGGAAGCACTGACTGGTGTGGCCCCCGGCCACCAGGACGCGGGCGATAGCCTCCCGCTGCGCGTCGTCATCGTCCAACGCCGCAATTCTCATCCGCCTACCCGATCGAAACGCTGGGCCGCCGCCCGTCACCCAATGAAACATTGGCCCACGACTACAGCGCAGTCGCTTCGGCCGTCCGTAAACAAGCGTAAAAGTGGCTGTTGTTTACATGCCGCAGATTGAATTCCGCGTTACCGGCGCTGTGTGTGGCTTTGCGGCCACCTTGTTCCTCCCCTTCAACGTCTTTTCCAGCGCCCGATGAGTACGCCCATAGTCCGTTCCAAGTCCCGGATCGGCCAGGCTTGGGCCAGGTGAGCCCGATGATGGCCTATTCGATCGATCTCGGCCTGCCCGAGCAGGACCGTCTTACCTATTGGCTGGTCAGGCTGAGCGAAGCCTTGCAGCGCTTGAACCAATGCCTGCTGCGCGCCGGGGCCTCGCCCGGCCAACTGGCGGCTTTCCTATCGGAGCCCGGCTTCGAGGGAAGTTTGCTGGCGCAGGACGTGAAGACAGCCTCGGCGGCGATGCGCCGGTTCGCCGATCTGATGTTCGAAGGCGGCGCACCGCGCTTGGGCGAGGACGCGCCGGTCTGGGAGGACCTCACCACGTCGCTCAAGCTGCTGCTGTCGGCCTGTGCGCTTGAGAGCGAGTTGTGGCTCGCCGCCGACGGCGCCGCGGCGACCGATCCCGTCGTGCTGAGCGAACTCAGCGCGACGGTCTATGCGATCGAGGCGCTTTGCGGCCAGTTCGAGCGGGTCCACTAGTCGATGAGCGTCACCGGCGGGAGGCGGTAGTCCCCCTCGAGCAGGCTGGCCTTTGGAAGATAGGCGCGCATGAAGAGCGCGAAGGGCGCGGCCGGAGCGGGCAGCCAATTGCCCTCACGCTCGACGCCTGGGCTTTCCGACCCGATCCAGATGTCGAGGGAGCCGTCGGCGTTGTAGCTGAGCCCGGGGCTCCGATCGCCGATCGCATAGCGGCGCAGCGGCGTGTCGGCGAAGAAGAACTGCCCTTCGGGCGTGGCCTCATAGAGGCTGAGCGACCAGAAGCTGTCGACCGGCAGCAGGCGGTCGGCCGGGAAGTGCAGGCGCCAGCGCTTCGCGCCGTCATAGAGCCCGCGGGCCTCGCCCTGGCCGCGCATGTACATGGCCTCGACCGGGGGTAGGGCGGCGAGGCCGGCCAAGGCGACCGCGGCGCGATAGGCGTAGCTCTGGCCGAAATCGCCGAGATCTGCGCGGGGATAGGACCAGCCGTCGACCCAGGTCGCGCCCCCCACGCCGCGGCTGCGGATAAGGGCGACGGCCTGTTGGATTCCGGCCGCAATCGCCTCGCCCTCCTCGGGGCTGAAACGTGATGGAT
>JAEXKM010000203.1 GCA_023445705.1 Pseudomonadota bacterium | reverse complement strand
CGGTTGACCTGGCTGGCCTGGATAACCTGGGCCAGGCCGCGCGCGATCGCCAGGCCGGCGATGGTCAGTGGGACGGACAGCAGGGTGCCGGGCTTGTGATTGACCAGCAGGTCGTTGATCGCCGGCTCCAGGATCTGGATCAGGCTGGCGCTGAGATAGGCCACGGCGATGGCCGCGATCATCGCCACGGTCCAGCCCTTCCAGCGCGGGGCCATGTAGGTTCGCGCGATCCGCGCGATGACGGCGCGGGTGGGAAGGTCGGCAGGTTCGTTCATCGGTCCTTGGCGTCGGCTGTCAGGGCGGCGAAGTCAAGAAGGCGTCTTTGGTTGGGGGCTCGGCGGGAATATGGTGTCGGCTTGGCTGGAGCCGGAGCGCCCCGGCGGAGGAGAACCAATGCGCCTTGTCGAGATCGCCCTGCTGATGAGCGCTGCGACCGCGCCCGCGCCGCCGGCGACCGAACCGGCCCTGTCGCCCGCCCAGAACGCAAAGATCGCTCACGCCATCGCCGGGCTGAAGCGCCCCGGGGAGCGCGAGCTCGCGTCCGGCTGGAGCAACGCCAAGAAGGTGGCCGAGGTGATCTGCCGCCCCGCCGCGCTGCCGGCCCTGCGCAAGCAGGTGCCCGACGCCGACCGCGTGTTCCTGGGGACCGACGATCCGGCGACCCTCACCCTGGTCAGCACCCGCAGCCTGACCGGCAGCGGCACGGTCCGCTCGGGCATGAAGTGGCGGGACTTCACCTTCACCTGCGCCCTGACGCCCAGTTCGGGCAAGGTGGCGGGCTTCACGGCCGTCTTGAAGCCCCTCCAATAGGACGCTCGGTCGCGCCTAACTTCCACCGGCTCGGCAAACCCCCTATCTAGCCGCCCATGCAGGACGCTCCCTTGGCCGGATTCGATCTCACCACGCCCGGCGGGCGGGTCTCGACCTATCTGGACTATCTCTGGAAGGACCACGCCTATCTGCGGCTGGGTTTCTCCAACGCGCACTGGATCAGCGACGAGCTGGTCCGGGCCAACCAGCCCTGGCCCCATCAACTGGCCGAGTGGAAGAAGCGCGGGATCAAGACGATCATCAACCTGCGCGGCGGCTTCGACGCCAGCTTCTATGCGCTGGAGCGGGACGCCTGCGAGCGCCTGGGCCTGAAGATGGTCGACTTCACCATCACCTCGCGCGAGGTGCCGAGCCGCGCCCGCGTGCATGGCGCCAAGGAACTGTTCGAGACGATCGAGTATCCGGCGCTGATGCACTGCAAGTCCGGCGCTGACCGGGCCGGGATCATGAGCGTCTTCTACATGCACTTCCGCAAGGGTCTGCCGATCCGCGAGGCGCTGGACCAGCTTCATATCCGCTATCTGCATGTGAAGCAGGGGAAGACCGGAGTGCTCGACTACACCTTCGAGCGGTATCTCGCCGAGGGTGAGCCCAAGGGGCAGAGCTTCCTGGAGTGGGTCGACAGCGACGCTTACGATCCCGCGGCCATCAAGGCCGATTTCCGCGCCCAGATGTGGGGGCGGTTGCTGACCGAAGGCATTCTCAAGCGGGAATAGGCCTTCGGGGGAGGCCCCCGCCAGAGCGATCCGCCTGGGCTGGGGGCCATCTAAGGGACTTTCTCAGTCCTTCTGTGGGTCCTTTTCGGGATCCAGCAGCTTGTGCGCGTGGATGATGAAGTAGCGCATCAGCGCGTTGTCCACGGTCGCTTGCGCCTTGCGCCGCCAGACGGCCAGAGCCTCGTCGTGGCTGGCATAGGCGCCGACCAGGTCGATCTTGGACAGGTCTCGGAACGTATTGTGCTCAAGATCCGCGAGCTCGCCGCCGATCACAAGGTGCAGGAGTTGTTTTTCGGGCATGGTCTTTCCCAAACTGGTCAATTTGGTAGTGCGATATGCCGTACGCGCTCAAGGATCAATGGGGCGAGACGCGGCGCCGCACAAACGAGACTAGGTTGTGAAGGTTTAACGCCATTGTACGCGAACGGGCGCCCAAGATGGTCGCCGACATAGGCGCCTGCCTCGCGGGCGATCAGGTCGGCCGCGGCCAGGTCCCAGTCGAATTTCGGAACCAGGGCCAGAGTGGCGTCGAAATCCCCCGACGCGATGATGCACATCCGGTAGGCGGTGGAGTTGCGCGCCTCGATGCGCATTTCCGGCCAGGGCGTCGGCCAGGCGGGGTGCGCGAACATCCGCGCGTCGCCGACCATGCCGCAGCCTTCGACCCGATCGCGTTCGCCCGCCCGGATGGGGGCGCCGTTCAGGGTGGCGCCGCCGCTGGCGGTCGCCTGGAACATCTCGTCGAGATCGGGAGCGTAGACGGCGCCGGCGATGGGCTGGCCATCCTCCACCACCGCCACCGACACGGCCCACCACGGGCGAGCCTTGATGAAGGCCCGCGTGCCGTCGATGGGGTCCACCACGAACAGCCGCCGGTGGGCTCGGCGCGCCGGATCGTCCGGGGTCTCTTCCGAAAGCCAGCCATAGTCGGGCCGGGCGCTGGTCAGGCGCTGCTTGATCAGGGCGTCCGTCGCCAGGTCCGCATTGGTGACCGGCGAGTCGCCCTCCTTGAAGGCGGTTTCCAGCCCGGCGTCTCGCAGCCGCATGGCCAGCAGGCCTGCTTCCCGCGCCGCCTCACTGATCAATTCCAGGTCTTGGGCGGCGGTGGTCATCAGCGTCCGGCGATCGCCAGACCATCGACCAGGATCGACGGCGCATTGGCCGAACCCCGTATCTCCAGATCAGAGCCTGGGATCAGGCGGCCGTACATGTCGATCAGGTTGCCCGCGACCGTGATCTCGGTCACCGGATAGGCGATCTGGCCGTCTTCGAACCAGAAGCCCGAGCAGCCCACCGACCAGTCGCCGGTGTTGCCGTTCAGCGACGGGCCGAACATCGAGGTGATCAGCAGGCCCTTGCCGGCGTCTGCTATCAGTTCGGCCTGACTGCGCGCGCCGGGCTCAAGGGTCAGGTTGCTGGTCGAAACGCCAGGGGCGCCGGCCAGCCCGCGAGAAGCGTGCCCGGTGGTCGCCAGGCCGAGCTGGCGGGCCGAGGCCGAGTTCATCAGCCAGGTCGTCAGCACCCCGTCCTCGATCAGCGCCCAGCGGCGGTTCTCGACCCCTTCGTCATCGAAGGGCGAGGACCCCAGGCCACGAACCTTGTGAGGATCATCGACGATGTTCACGCCCTTGGCGAAGACCTGCGCGTTCAGCTTGTCCTTGAGGAAGGAGGTTCCGCGGGCGATCGAGGGGCCGGAAATCGCGCCGATCAGCGGTCCGATCAGCGACATCGCCACCCGGTTCTCGAAGATCACCGGGGCGGTGGTCGAGTCGATCTTGCGGGCGCCCAGTCGCTGGGCCGCGCGGCGGCCGGCTTCCTGGCCGATGGACTGCGGGGTCGGCAGATCGGCGCGCCAGCGCGCCGAGCGTCCATCATAGCCGCTCTCCATGGTCTCGCCGTCCCCGGCCACGACCGAGGCGGTGATCGAGAACGCCGAGGCGTGATAGACGCCCGAGAAGCCGGTCGAGGTCACCAGTCGCCAATGCGACGAGGAGGCTGACGCCGACCCGCCTTCCGAGTTGGTCACCTTGGGATTTTCGCGCGCCGCATCCTCGGCCGCCCGTGCGACGTCTTCCAGCGACTCGGGCGTCGGCTCCTGCGGATCGTAGAGGTCGAGATCGGGGTAGGGGCCCTTGGCCAGCCGCTCCTTGGGGGCGAGGCCCGCATAGGGATCCTCGGGCGCCAGCTTGGCCATCGCCACGGCGCGCTCGATGAGCTTGGCCCGGGCGGCCGGCGAAATGTCGGAACCGGAGACGGTGGCTTGCCGCTGGCCGACGAACACGCGCAGGCCCAGATCGCGGCTCTCCTCGCGCTCCACCTCTTCGAGTTCGCCCAGGCGGACATTGATGCCGAGCGCGCTACGCTGCGCGCCCACGGCTTCGGCGGCGTCGGCTCCGGCTTTTAGCGCGGCGGCGACCACATCGGCTAGCAGGCTCTCTTCCATCAAGGCCATATGGCTGGATGCGCGGCCGGCGGCAAGGAGCGGTTGTTCTCGCCAAGGCTGTCGGAGGGGAAAAATAAGGCGAGGTTCCCCTCTTGGTGTCATCCCGGTTTGCGAAGCAAAACCGCGACCCATTCGCGCCGCGCTTGTCGAAGGTGGCTTCGCGGAGCGCTCATCCTGGGATGACACGCGGCCTGAGAGCTAGTCCTCGATGGGACAGCTTTGGCTTCTAGGCCGTGGCCTTCGAGGCCGCCAGCCGCAGCACTGCGGCGTAGCCCCCCGGTTCCACCAGCATCTGGCCCGTCACGCCCTTCTTCGCCAGCGCCCGGTGGATCCGGGGCAGGTTGTAGCAGGGCACGTGCATGAACATGTGATGTTCGCAGTGATAGTTCACATAGTAGGGCGCGATCAGCAGTCGCTGCAGGAAGCCCGCCTTGGTGGTGCGCGCCTGGCGCATCGGGTCGGGCTCGTTCTCGGCGATGCAGGCATGCTCGGCGATGTTGCGCAGCCGCGTGACCAGCGGCAGCCAGGTGGCTTGTGGCAGCACCCACAGCACCGGCCAGATCCACCAGAGGCCGAAGGGCGCGCCGATCGCCGTCACGACGAGGCCGAAACCCAGCCAGCGCCGCTTGGCCTTGATCTCGTTCAGGATGATCGGCGCCAGCGGCTCGCCCTTCTTGCGCGCCTTCAGGCGGCCGACGAACCCGCCGAACCGCTGCTTGAAGAAGGTCTGGCCGGTCAGGTCGCGCAGGATTTTCCGTCGCAAAGACACCGCAGTGATCGGAAAGGGGGCGGATAGGACCAGATCAGGGTCCTCCGATTGCTGGGCGAAGCGGTGGTGGCCGAGATGATAGGGCCGATAGCGCGACAGGCCGCCGCTGGTCAGCCACTCGCCCATCCAATCGTTGAGCTTCAGGTTCTTGTGCAGGGCGCCGTGAGCGGCGTCGTGCATAAGGATCGCAAGGCCGAGCTGTCGCGTACCGATGATCATGACCGCCAGCGGCAGTGTGATCGGCCAGACCACGACCATGGCGCCGGCGGCGATGATGAGCATCCAGGCGTGCGCGATCATCGCGGGCCCGCGCCAGTAGGAACGCGTGGCCAGCGGCGCCCATTCCTCGGCGCTGAAGAAGTCCTTGGGATCGAGACGGGCGGCCGCGGGCATCAGGCGCTCCTGCCAGTTTGACGAGGGCCGGTTTGAAGAAGGATGAGCATTTCTTCGACTTCCTCCTCGACGCCGGCGCCGGTGGCGCCTTCGCGCAGGGCGATGCCGAGGGCCAGGGTCCAGAACCGGCGGGCGGTGGTGGCGGTGTCGTCTCCGCCCGCCCAGCCGCGCCTCACGCGAGTCTCGGCATAGGCACGGTCGCCCTGGCTGTGCAGGCGATCGAAGGTTCGCTCGATAAGCGGGGCCAGGTCCTGGCGCCTGCGTGTCAGCGACAGGGCCTCGACAAACAGCGCCAGACCCGGCGAGCCGATCACGGTCTCGACCAGTCGGCGATTGTAGGAAGAGCCCGTGGGCGCTCCGGCCGCGGCCTCCTCGGCCTGCCGCGCGACATAGAGCACCTCCCGGCAGGCGGCCTCCACGAACAACGCCTCCTTGGTGCGGAAATAGTAGGTGATCTGGCTGGGGAACGCCCCGGCGGCCGCGGCGATGTCGGCCACGGACACCCCTGCCAGGCCCTCGGTCTTGAAGCGCTCGACGGCCACGTCGAGCAGGCGTGAGCGCATGCGCTTGCCGGGCTCTCGCACGCCCCGCTTTTCCGCCAAGGACCGCAGGTTCGTCATGACTTGTTTGTACGCCATACAAGTTTTGGCGTCAATCGCGGGGAGGGGCTGACCGTCACCCCTTTCTTCCACTGGGTGGTGATCCCCGGCCGTGTGGCGCGCCGGGGGGCGGCGTCTCTACGCGTTCCGCGCCATCAGTCCGCCGTCGACGGGAATGACTGCGCCGGTGATGTAGGACGCGGCCGGCAGGCAAAGGCTGAGCGTCATGTGCGCGACCTCTTCGGGACGGCCATAGCGCAACAGTGCGGTCCGCCGCTTGGCGAAGATCTGCTTGTGCTCATCGGGCACGCCCGCCGTCATCGCGGTCTCGATGGGGCCGGGGCAGATGCAGTTCACGGTGACGCCTTCCCGACCCAACTCGACCGCGAGGGCTCGGGTAAGACCGGTGACGCCCGCCTTGGCGGCGCAGTAGGGGCTGTCCTGCGCCGTCGCGCCCAGGGCTTCGGTCGAGGCGATGTTGACGATCCGCGGCGCCTGAGATGCGCGCAGGAACGGCAAGGCCGCACGGATCACCCGGTGGTGCGCGCTCAGCAGCACGGTCAGCGAGCGCTCCCACACCGCCTCGTAGCTGCCGCTGTCGATCGGGGAGAAGGCCGATATGCCCGCGTTGTTCACCACCACGTCCAGGCCGCCCAAGGCCTCGCCGATCTCGCCGGTCACGCGGCCGATTTCCTCAAGGTCGGAGACGTCGAGCTTCCATGCGCGGGCGTCCAGCCCCGCCGCCCGCAGTGGGGCGGCGACCGCTTCGGCCGGCTCGAACGCGTAGTCGGTGACGGCGACCAGCGCGCCTTCCAGGGCGAAGAGCTCGGCTGTCGCGCGTCCCATTCCCGAGCCGGCGCCGGTCACCAGGACCTTGGATCCCTTGAGCGATCTGCTGAGTGTGCTCACAGGCTTAGCCCTCCATCGACGATCAGGGTCTGACCGACCACGTAGCTGGCCAGCGGGGAGGCGAGGAAGAGAGCGGCTCCGGCCATGTCGGCCGGCTCGCCCATCCGCCCCGCGGGAATCCGGGAAAGCGCGCCGCGCAGCCGGTCCGGGTTCTCGGTCGTCACCTTGGTGAGCTTGGTGTCGACCAGTCCCGGCGCCAGGCCGTTCACGCGAACGCCCTCCCGCGCCCATGCCTGGCCCAGGGTCTTGGTCAGGCTGACCGCTCCGGCCTTGGACGCCGCATAGGCGGGGTTGCCCACGTTGGCCTGGAAGCCGGAGACCGAGCTCACGATGATGATCGAGCCCCCGGCGGCGGCAAGCATCTCGCGGAACTTCATGGCGCAGGTCATCAGGCTGTCGAGGTTGACCGCCATCACCCGGTCCCAACCCTCGGGCTGGAACTCGCCGCGCTTGTAGACGACCGTGCCCTGGCACAGCACCAGCACGTCCAGGCTGTCGAAGGCCGGAACGAGGGCGTCGATCTCGGCGCGGACGCCCACATCGACCTTGGCGTAGTTGAGACCCTGCAGGTCGGAGCCCTCAAGGCCCGCATAGGCGGCTGCGTCGGGCCGGGTGCCCCAGACGTGGACCTCCGCGCCGCGTTCCCGGAACCCATGCGCGACGCCGTTGCCGATGCCGCTTGATCCGCCAACCACCAGCACCCTCTTGCCGGTGAAATCCAGCTCGCCCAAGGCGTCCTCCCACGTCTGTTTTCCGGTATCCTCAGGCGGCCGGCCGGGGGCGTAAAGCCTCACGCCGCGTTAGGCTTGACGCGCACGTAAGCTGGTAGGAGGGTTCCAGGGTGACGGGCGCGTAACGACGCCCGCGGGAGGTTCAGATGCTACAAAAGCTTCGCCGTCCGGCGACCACCTTCACCATCACCCAGCTCTGCCGCGAGTTCGCCACCACGCCGCGGGCCTTGCGCTACTACGAGGAGCAGGGGCTGCTGTCGCCGACCCGCGATGGCCAGGCCCGTGTCTATTCGTATCGCGACCGGGCTCGCCTGGTGCTCATCTTGCGGGGCAAGCGCGTCGGGCTTTCGCTGGCTGAGATCCGGGACATCTTCGAACTCTATGACCGCGACGACGGTCTGGTGGCCCAGAACACCCACGCCCTGCGCAAGTATCGCGAGCGCATCGCCGCCTTCGAGCGTCAGCGCCAGGAGATCGACGACGCGATCCTGGAACTGCATGTCGCCAGCGAGCGGATCGAGGCTCAACTGGCCGACGCCGCGGGCCGCGCCGCCTTCGCCTAAGGACCGAAGGGCCTGGTCGGCGCTTCAGAAGCTCGCGACCGGGCCTTTCCACATCCCTGCGATCAGGGCGAAGAACAGTAATAGCCCAGCCAAGCTGTTCGACTTGAAGAGCGCCAGAGCCAGCGGGCCGTTCGACACGTCGACCCGCGCCGCCTGTCGCGACAGATGCATGCCGTAGAGCGCCGCCAAGGGCAGGAACAGCGGGCCGAGGCCCCCGGCCCAGGCCGCCGCCAGCGCCAGGGCGAACGCCGCCACATAGAAGAAGAGCACGCCCTTCTGCACCGCCGAGCCCAGCCGGCGCGTCGACGACTTCACGCCCACCAGAGCGTCATCCTCGAGGTCCTGGATGGCGTAGATGGTGTCATAGCCGAGCGTCCAGAACAGGCCCCCCGCATACAGCAGGATCGCCGCCCACGACATCGTGCCCGTGGCGGCGGCGAAGCCTAGCAACGCGCCCCAGTTGAAGGTCAGGCCAAGCCAGGCCTGCGGCCACCAAGTGATCCGCTTCATGAAGGGATAGCCCGCGACCAGCGCCAGCGAGCCGACGCCCAGCGCGATCGCCAGCAGCGGCATGGTCAGCAGTATGCCCAGCGAGATCAGGCTGCAGACGACGATGAAGCCCCAGGCCTGCTTGACGCCGATCTGGCCGGACGCCACCGGCCGCAAGGCGGTCCGCGCGACCTTGGCGTCGATGTCGCGATCGACGATGTCGTTGAACGCGCACCCGGCCGCCCGCATCAGGGCCGCTCCCACGAAGATCTTCGCCAGCAGCAATAGGTCCGGGAACAATCCCTCCATCGCGCCGGCCAGGGCCGCGCCCTGCCAGCCCGGCAACATCAGCAGCCAGATCCCCGCGGGGCGATCGAAGCGCCCGAGCTTCAGCCAGGGCTGCAGGGCGGTGGGCGCATGCCGGTCGACCCAGTTGGCGGGCGCGGCGTCGGGAAGCTGGGCGGACATGACAAAGCCATTTACTCCGCCTGTGGCGTTGCGGCCACTCCCTCCCTGCAACTTGTCGGTGTGGGTGAAATAACGCCGGTCATTCGGGTTGACAGGGCAAAGTCGTGCGCGCAGGGTCGCCGATGTCGTCGTTCGGCCCGCAGCTCTGACAGGGAGGTGATCAGCGTGATAGCATTCAATCATCGACCGCAGATGCCGCTTGTCGCTGTGATCGCCTACAAAGGCAGGTTCCGCGACTAGGTCGCGCCGGGCCCCGTCTACGGGCCGATCTGCACCTCCATCGCCAGTCATCTAACGCGCAGCAGCGCGTCCTCCTGGCGCTTCCCGATTCCACGGACACCAGCCCTTGCATGGGTGGAGTCCGTCCGTCTCGAAAGACGACGACATGACATACGCCGAGCCGATTTCGGCCCCGACGACCGCCTTCGTTCCCAACCGCTACGGCGCGATGTGCACGGAGGTATACGATCTCGACAAGCCGCCCGGCAGCCTCCCGGACGTGGACTTCTATCTGCAGCGTCTCGCCGGCCTGGATGGTCCGATCCTGGAGGCGGGCTGCGGGACCGGGCGGCTGCTGATTCCGCTGGTCGAGGCTGGCTTCGAAGTAGAGGGCTTCGACCGTTCCGCCGACATGCTGGCGTCCTGCGCACGCCATTGCGCCGCGCGCGGCCTTTCGCCCGTGCTCCGCCAGGCGAGGTTCCAGGACTTCGCCTACGACCGCGACTTCGCCGCGATCGTCGTACCGGTGGGGAGCTTCACCCTGCTGGACGACTTCGCCGAGGCCCTGGCCGTGCTGAAGCGGTTCTTTGACCACCTGCGCCCGGGCGGGCGCCTGCTGATCGACCTGTTTCCGCTCGGCTACCTGCTCAACGAGCGATCCGACGTCCGCACCTGGACCACGCCCGAGGGCGATGTCCTACGGATCGAGGGTCGGGCCGTGGAGATCGACCTCGTGCGTCAGCGTCGTGTCACGCATGACCGCTACGAGCGCTGGCGGGACGGCCGTCTGGTGGAGTCCGAGCTGGAGGTCATGGCCTTCCGGATCTGGGGGCTCAAGGAGTTCGAGCTCGCGCTCGCTGCGGCGGGCTTCGGCGACATCTCCGTCGGCGCAGATCACCAGCCCGGCCGCAGGCCAGGACGCTCCAGCCGAATACTCAACTTCGAGGCCCGGCGACCCGCCTAGGGGCGCGGCTGTGGCGGC
>JAEXKM010000144.1 GCA_023445705.1 Pseudomonadota bacterium | reverse complement strand
CACCTCGCGATCGACGACTTCGACCGCGCCGCGCTGCCGGCGAACGGCGCCGCGCACCTCCAATCCCTGGATCACGGCGGTCACGGTGGTCCGCTGCACGCCCAGCATCTCGGCCAGCGCTTCCTGGGTGAGCTGGATGATCTGCTTACCCGCCCGGTCGTGGGCGGCCAGCAGCCAGCGGCAGCAGCGTTCCTCCACCGAGTGGAGGGCGTTGCAGGCCACCGACTGCATCATCTGGGCGAGCATGGTGTCGGCGTAGCGGGAGAATAGCTCGCCGAAACTTGGCGAGGCGCACTTCACCGCCTCCAGCGCCGCAGTCGGCACCGCGAAGGCCGAGCCCGAGGTCCGCACCACGCCGCGGCCGAACGCCGGCTTGTTCCCCGCGCTGACGATCCCGCCGACCGCGCCCTCCCGGCCGACCGTCGCGGCCTCGATCTCATGACCGTCGCGGGTCACGACCAGCATCGAGATCATGGTGCGATAGGCGGGGAAATGGGTGATCGTCACGTCGTCGCCCGGCTCGAACAGCACCTGCCCGCGAACCAATGGGACGAACTCCAGCGCGTCCCTGATCCGCTCGAAGTCCGCGGCAGACACCGCAGCCAGCAGCCGGTTGGCGGCACGGGGCGCAACTGGGCTCGTCGGGGATCCGAACGGTGGTTCGACGGCGATGCTCATGCGGTCTCCTTGCTTCAGGCAGAGCTTGAACGCGGAAAACGGCCGAACGACGCAGACGCTGACTCAGATTGATCGGCCGATGACTTCTTTCATGATCTCGCTGGTGCCGCCGTAGATTCGCTGCACCCGCGCGTCACGCCACAGACGGGCGATAGGATACTCGTTCATGTAGCCCGCGCCTCCGTGCAATTGCAGGGCGGCGTCGCAGGCTTCCCACTGCAGCTCGGTGTGGAAGAGCTTTGCGGCGGACGCTTCGGCGGCGTCGAGCTGGCGCGCCACGTGCCGGTTGATGGCCCAGTCGAGGTGAGCCCAGCCGGCCTGCAGCTTGGCCTTCAGGGCGGCCAGGGTGAAGCGGGTGTTCTGGAAGTCGAAGACAGCCTGGCCGAAGGCCTTGCGTTCCTTGGTGAACTTCACCGCCTCGTCGAAGGCGCGTTGAGCGCCGGCCTGGGCGGCCACGGCGATCTGCAGTCGCTCCTGCGGAAGCTGGTTCATGAGGTAGGCGAAGCCCCGGCCTTCCTCGCCCAGGCAGCTGGTGATCGGCACGCGGACATCGTTGAAGAAGAGCTCGGAGGTGTCGGCCGAGCCCTGGCCGATCTTGTCGAGGTTGCGTCCGCGCTCGAAGCCTTCCTGCCCCCGCTCGACCAGAATGAGCGAGATGCCCTTGGCGCCCAGGGACGGATCGGTCTTGGCCACGACGATGACCACGTCGGCGTTCTGGCCGTTGGTGATGTAGGTCTTCGAGCCGTTGACGACATAGTGGTTGCCGTCACGCCGGGCGACGGTCTTCACCCCTTGCAGGTCCGAGCCCGTGCCCGGTTCGGTCATGGCGATGGCGGTGATGATCTCGCCGGACACCATGCCCGGCAGGATCCGCTGCTTCTGCTCTTCCGAGCCGTAGTTGATCAGGTAGTCGACGGTGATGTCCGATTGCAGCGTCACGCCGGCCGAGCAGCCGGCATAGGCCAGCTCTTCGTCGATCACGGCGTTGTAGCGGTAGTCGAGGCCGAGGCCGCCGTACTCGGCGGGTACTTGCGGACACAGCAGTCCAGCCTCGCCGTAGGCGCGCCAGAACTCGCGGTCGACGATGCCTTCCTCTTCCCAGCGGTCGAGATTGGGATAGAGCGCCTTGTCGAAGAACTTCCGGACCTGGTCGCGGAAGAGGTCGAGGTCGGCGTCATAGGCTGTTCGGCCGGCGGTCGAGAGCATCGGAACTCCTGCGGGGTGTTTCCGCCGTTGTTCCATAGGGCCAGAGGCGCAGAAAGCGTGACCTCGCGTCAGCCGCGACGCTTGGACCTAGGGGACGACCTCGCAGGTCTTCATGATCTCGGCGCGCAGCTCGGGCAGCCCCAGTCCCTTTTCCGACGAGGTGGCCAGCACCCGCGGGAAGGCCGCCGGGCGCTTGATGATGGCCGCCTCGGTCCGGCGCTGAACGGCCTCGACCTCCGAGGGCTTCAGCTTGTCCGCCTTGGTGAGGATGATCTGGTAGGAGACCGCCGCCTTGTCGAAGGCCGCCATCGGCTCTTCGTCCACTGCCTTCAGGCCGTGGCGCGCGTCGATCAGCAGGTAGGCCCGCTTCAGGTTGGGGCGCCCGCGCAGGAAGTCCCGGCCGAGGTTCTGGAAGCGCTTCACCTCGACCTTCGAGGCCTTGGCCCAGCCATAACCCGGCAGGTCGACCAGCCGCAGCTTGTCGTCCAGCACGAAGAAGTTCAGCTCGCGGGTCCGGCCGGGCTCGTTGGACGCGCGAGCCAGGTGCTTGTGCCCGACCAGCGCGTTGATGAGCGAGGACTTGCCGACGTTCGAGCGGCCGGCGAAGGCGACCTCGGGCAGTTCCGCCGCCGGGAGCCCGTCGATCGAAACCGCTCCCATGAGGAACCGGGCCTCGCGCGCGAACAGCACGCGTCCGGCTTCCAGTTCGTCCTCGGTGAAGAGCGGATCCTGGCTCACCCGACTTCCTTGGCTTTCTTGCCGGTCAGCTTGGCGATGATCTGGTCGATCGGGTTGTCCACCTTGAACCGGCGCATGATCACGTACTGCTGCAGGATGGTCAGGATGTTCGACCAGCTCCAGTAGATCAGCAGGCCGACCGCGAACGGGGCCATGATGAAGGTGAACATGATCGGCATGAACTGGAAGATCTTCTGCTGCACCGGATCGGGCTGCGGCGGGTTCATCGAGGTCGAGAGGAACATGGTCATGCCGTACAGCAGGGCCAGCGGGCCGAGGTGCAGCAGGTCCGAGTTCAGGATCGGGCCGATGACCGGCACGGTCGCCGGATTGTAGGGCAGCAGGCCGAACAGGTTCCAGATCGTCAGCGGGTCCTTGGCCGAGAGATCCTGGATCCAACCGAAGAACGGCGCGTGGCGCATTTCGATGGTGACGGTCAGCACCTTGTAGAGGCCGTAGAAGACCGGGATCTGCACCAGCATCGGCAGACAGCCCGTCAGCGGGTTGATCTTCTCGCGCTGATAAAGGGCCATAAGCTCCTGTTGCTGCTTGGCCGGGTCGTCCTTGAATTTGGCGCGCAGCGCTTCGACCTGCGGCTGCACCTTCTTCATCTTGGTGAGCGACTCGTAGCTCTTGTTGGCCAGCGGGAAGAAGATCAGCTTCACCGCGACGGTCAGCAGCAGGATAGCGATGCCGAAGTTGCCGACCTGACGGAAGATGAAGTCCAGGAAGGCGAACATCGGGCGGGTGATGAACCAGAAGTTCCCCCAGTCCACGGCCATGTCCAGGTGCGGCACGCCGAGCCGGGTTTCGTACTCCTTCAGCAGCGGCGCGGTCTTGGCGCCGGCGAAGAGGTGCGTGGTCTCGGTGATCTGGCGGCCGGCGGGGATGACGCGCGGCTGGCCGACATAGTTGGCTTCATAGATGTCGGTCGAGCCTGAACGGGTGACCCGGTACTGCGCCTGGATCTGCTCCTTCTGGCCGGGGATCAGCGCGGCGAGCCAGTACTTGTCGGTGATGCCGGTCCAGCCGCCGACGGAGGTCAGGGTCGGACCGCCTTCCTTGCGCCACTTGGCGTATTTCACCTGGCGCAGCTCGCCGTCCAGCCAGCCGATCGCGCCTTCGTGGACGATCTGGGTGCGGCCGAGATCGGCCGGCACGCCCTGGCGCTGGACCGAGGCGTAGGGCGCGAGCGTGACTGAGCCGGCGCTGAGGTTGGCCACGGTGTCGGTCACCGTGAACATGTAGCGGTCGTCCACCTCGATCTTGCGGGTGAAGGTCAGTCCCTGGCCGTTGGTGGTGCGCAGCACGAGCGGCTTGCCGGGCGCAAGGGTCGAGCCCTCGGCCACTTCCCAGACGGTGTCGGCCGTGGGCAGGCCGGGCAGGTTGGCGCCGGTCCAGCCGAGTTCGGCGAAATAGGCGTGCTCGGCGCCCTCGGGGCGCAGCAGCTCCACCGGCGGCGAGTTCTTGTCGACCGTCGTGCGGTAGTTCGAGAGGAACAGGTCGTCGATGCGCGCGCCGCGCAGCGAGATCGAGCCGGAGAGCGACGGGGTCGCGATCGGCGCACGGGGATTGGCGGCTGCGGCCTCCTGGCGCGAGACCACGACGGTCCCGGGCTTCGA
This sequence comes from Pseudomonadota bacterium, assembly GCA_023445705.1. Lineage (GTDB taxonomy): Bacteria > Pseudomonadota > Alphaproteobacteria > Caulobacterales > Caulobacteraceae > Phenylobacterium. The sequence goes on along the minus strand of JAEXKM010000144.1, from coordinate 2,771 downwards.
CTGCGGCGTCAGCGCGCCCTTGGGCGCGGCGGCCTGGGCCTCGGCGGCGGCCGCCTTCTCACGCGCCTGCTCGGCGTTGCGTTTCTTCGCGGCCGGATCGAGCACGAAGAACTGGTAGGCGATCAGGATCAGAACCGCGCTGACCACAAAGATGATCGTGTTGCGGTTATTGTTCTGTTGCATAGGGACGCGCGCTCAGGCGGAGGGAGAAGGGGAGCGCTGAGTAGCGCCGGACGGGCTGTCGCTTTCGGCCGCGAGGCTTATCAGCGCGGTTTTGACATCGTCAAGCAAACGGGGCCACGCACGGGTCGGCGCGCCGTTGCGAGCGATCAACACATAGTCATGACCGGGCTTGGCGTGCTGCGGCAAAAGGGCCTGGGCGGCGGCTCGCATCCGACGCTTGGCGCGATTGCGCACGACCGCCCCCCCGATCTTGCGGGTGGCGGTGAAACCTACGCGGATAAGGGGGGAGCCGTCGGCCCGGTCACGGGCCTGCAACACCACCGCGCCCTTGGCGCATGAAGGCGCCCGCGCGGCGGCGAGGAATTCGGAACGCTTCTTGAGGCGTTCGATAGCAGGAGGGGCGCCGGTCACGCCGACACCATCACCTTGAAGACGTCGAAACGTCTTAGGCGGTCAGGCGCTTGCGGCCCTTGGCGCGACGGCGGGCGACGATCTTGGCGCCGTTCTTGGTCGCCATGCGCGCGCGGAAACCGTGACGGCGTGCACGCACCAGTCGGGACGGTTGAAAAGTCCGCTTCACGAGATTAGCTCCGGGTCGAAAATTGAGCGGCGGTCCTACGGGAGGCGGGGAGAGGAGTCAACCTTCTCCCGCAATTTCAGGCCGCCAGAGTCAGAATTACCGGTCCGCGACGAGTCGCGACCAGGGTGTGTTCGTATTGGACGGTCGGTTCGTGGCCCGGCGGGGTCAGGGTCCAGCCATCGTCGCCTTCCTCGACCCAGTCCGCGCCGAGCGACAAAAAGGGTTCGATGGTGAACACCAGGCCCTCGTGAATCTTCCGGCGGTCGTGGGGCTCCCACCAGGTGGGAATCTCGCCCGGATCGTCATGCAGCGAATGGCCGACGCCGTGGCTGGCGAGGTTGGTCACCAGGGAATAGCCGTTCTTGTCGGCGAAGGTCTGGATAGCCTTGCCGATCTCGTTGAGCTTGCCGCCCGGCCGCACGGCGCGGATGCCCGCCCACATGGCGCGCCGGCCATCGCGGCACAGGCGCTCGATCCGCGGCTTCACCGGCGGCACCGCGAAGCTGGCCCCGGTGTCGCCGAAATAGCCGTTCAGTTCAGCCGAGACGTCGATGTTGATCAGGGCCCCGGCCTCGACCGGGCGGTCGTCGGGGATGCCGTGGGCGCAATCGGGGCCGACCGAGATGCAGGTCGCCCCTGGGAAGTTGTAGGTCAGCTCCGGCGCCGAACGCGCGCCCTCGAGCTCCAGCATCTTGCGGCCGAGCTGGTCGAGCTCGCGCGTGGTGATGCCAGGTTCCAGGGCCTTGCCCATGGCTTCGAGGGTGAGGGCCACCAAACGGCCGGCGGCCTTCAGGCCCTCGAGTTCGTGTTCGTGCTCAACGGTCATGGGCTACAATATAGTTCACAAGTCCGGTCGGACGATGGTCTTGCCGATCACCTTGCGGTCGGCGAGGGAATCGAAGGCCGCACGCCAGTCGGCCAGGGCGTATTCCTTGTCCACCCGCGGCTTCATCTGGCCGGCCATGTTCCAGACTGCGGCGATGTTTTCGCGGCCCTTCTCGGGGAACTGGCGGCCGTATTCTCCCGCCCGCACGCCCATGACCGAAAAACCCTTGATCAAGGCGATGTTGACCGGAAGCGTCGGCTGGCGGCCGGAGGCGAAGCCCACGGACAAGATGCGGCCGTTGAAGGCGATGCAGCGGACGCTCTCGTCGAACACGTCGCCGCCGACCGGGTCGTAGATTACGTCGGCGCCGCGGGCGCCGGTGATCTCCTTGACCTTCTCGCGGAAGCCGCCAGTGACGTTGACCACGGCGTCGGGCTGGTACTCCGCCTGGACGACGGCCAGCTTTTCATCCGAGGCCGAGGCGGCGATCACCTTGCAACCCAAGTGCTTGGCGAGGTCGACGGCCGCTAGGCCGACGCCGCCGGCCGCCCCGTGGACCAGCACCCACTCGCCCGGCTCGACCGCGGCGCGGCGCACCAGCGAGACATAGGCCGTCAGATAGGCGGTGGCGTAGCCGGCCGCCTGGCTGAAGGAGAGGCCGTCCGGCTTCCGGCGCAGGCCCGCCGCAGACGAGACGGCGTATTCGGCGAAGCCGCCGATCCGCGCGCCGCCGACGACGGGATCGCCAACTTGGAACTGGGTCACACCCTCGCCGAGCGCGGTCACCTCGCCTGAGATCTCCAGGCCGGGAATGAAGGGCAGGGCCGGCTTGTGCTGGTACTCGCCGCGGGTCTGCAGCAGGTCCGGGAAGTTCACCGCCGCGGCGCGCACCTTGATCTGCACCTCGCCGGGGCCGGGCAGGGGCGTCTCCATGTCCTTGAGGGCGCAGCCGCCGTAGTCCGGAGCCAGCTCTTCAACCAACAGTGCGCGCAAGACGTCCCTCCAGGCCTTCGCGGACCAGGCCCGCAATTTCACGACAGGCTATGTCGGCGCCGGGCACGACGCCGGTGAAGGCGGTGAAGCCGTGCGCAAGGCTGTCATAGCAACGATAGATGACTGGCGCGCCGGCAGCCCGCATGCGCTTGGCGTAGGCCTCTCCCTGGTCCACCAGGGGATCGAAGC
>JAEXKM010000141.1 GCA_023445705.1 Pseudomonadota bacterium | reverse complement strand
AACTTCACCGCCGAAATGGCCGAGGCCCAGGGCATGGGCGCCCAGCGCGGCGCGATCGTGGCCAACGTCTCGCCTGGCGGACCGTCCGAAAAGGCTGGCCTGCAGTCGGGCGATATCGTCACCTCGGTCAACGGCGTCGCTGTGAAGACCTCGTCCGAGCTTACCCGTGAGGTCGCCAAGGCCAAGGCCGGCGACACCCTACGCCTGGACGTCATCCGCGCCGGCAAGCGCCGGGTCGTCGACGTTCGCTCCGGCATCCGTCCGACCGAGCGTGAACTGGCCACCAACGACAACCAGCCGGGCGGCTCGAACCGCGGCGGCGGCGAAGGTTCCGGCGCGCAGCCGCAACGCTCCGTCGTCCTCGGCCTGTCGCTGGCGCCGCTGGACGAGGCGGCGCGTCGCCGCCTGAACCTCGATCCGGGCTTCCGCGGCGTGCTGATCAGCAGCGTCGAACAGTCGTCCGACGCCGCGCTGAAGGGCCTGCGTCGCGACGACGTCGTGGTCCAGGCCAACGGCGTGCCGGTCACCACGGCTGCGGAACTGGCGGCGGCCGTCGCCACGGCGAAGAAGGCCGAGCGTCAGAGCATCCTCCTGGGTGTGCATCGCGGCGGCCGGACCTCGTTCCTGCCGATCAAGATCAGCGAATAGGCGAGAAGCGGGGGCTTCGACCGATGCGTATCCTGATTGTCGAGGACGACCTGGAAGCGGCCGAGGTCATGGACCGCGGCCTCAGCGAAGCGGGTCACGAGTGCGTTCGCGCCGCCGACGGCGAAGATGGCCTTGAGGCCGCCCGCAAGGGCGACTTCGACGTGATGATCGTCGATCGGATGATGCCGCGCATGGATGGCGTCAGCATGGTTCAGACCCTGCGGCGCGAAGGGGACGGCACGCCCGTCCTCTTCCTCTCGGCCCTGGGCGAGATCAATGACCGCGTCGAGGGCCTCAAGGCCGGCGGCGACGACTATCTGGTCAAGCCCTACGCCTTCGCCGAGTTGATCGCCCGGGTCGAGGCCCTGTCCCGCCGCCGCGAGACCGGCTCCGTCCAGACCCTGCTCAGGGTCGGCGAACTGGAGATGGATCTCATCGGCCGCACGGTCCATCGCCAGGGCAAGGAGATCGACCTTCAGCCCCGCGAGTTCCAGTTGCTTGAGTTCATGATGCGCCACGCCGGCCAGTCGGTGACGCGCACCATGCTGCTGGAGAAGGTGTGGGAGTACCACTTCGACCCGCAGACCAACGTGATCGATGTTCACGTCTCGCGCCTGCGCTCGAAGATCGACAAGGGCTTCGACCGGCCGATGCTGCAGACGGTCCGCGGCGCGGGCTACCGTCTCGACCCCTAGGGCGGGCTTGGCGTCATGCGCCTGCCCAGGCTCTTCCGCACGACGCCGTTCCGGCTGACGCTGCTCTTTCTGGCGCTGTTCGCTGCGGCGGCCAGCGCCTTTCTCGCCTACATCTACCTCGCCACCGCGGGCGAAGCGACGCGCCGGACCGACCGCAACATCACCCGCGAAATGCGTTCGCTGGTGGCCGCTTACGACCGCGCCGGCGTCGATGCGGTCAACCAGTCCCTGATCGAGCGGGCGGCCAGCGAACGGCCGTTCCTCTATCTGCTGATGAAGCCGGACGGCACGCGGATTTCGGGCTCCATCGCCGAAACTCCGATAGAGGGCGGGGCCAGCGCCGCGCCGGCGCGGGCGAGCTTCTCGGTCACCGACTACGACGCCCAGGGGCGCATGGTGAAGCATCCCGCCCGCGGCTTCCAGGAGCGGCTGAGCGGCGGCGAGGTGCTGTTCGTCGGCGCGGACATCAGCGAGGACCAGGCCTATGTGGTGAAGATCGTCCGCGCCCTTTGGGGCGCAGGCGCCCTCGTCATCCTGCTTGGCCTTGCGGGCGGCCTCCTCGTCAGCCGCAACGTCTCGCGCAGCATGGGCGCTCTGAACGACGTGGTCGCGGCCGTCCGGAATGGCGACTTCGGAGCCCGCGCGGCGGTTCGCGGCGCCCGTGACGAGTTCGACGAGCTTTCCGAAGGCATCAACGACATGCTCGACCGGCTGGAGCGGTCCATGTCCGGCCATCGTCATGCGGGCGACGCCATCGCCCACGACCTGCGCTCGCCCCTGACCCGCCTGCGGGCGCGGCTGGAAACGGCCTATCTCGACGTGGAGGCGGGCAAGGGCGATGCTCAGGAAGCCTTGGCTCAGGCCCTGGAGGACACCGACGGGGTGCTGAAGACCTTCTCGGCCGTCCTCGCCATCGCCCGATTGCAGGCGGCCGGCCAGGCGCCCGACCAGAGCATCTTCGATCCGGCCGAACTGGCCGGTGACCTCGCCGAACTCTACGAGCCGACCTGCGAGGACAAGGGTCTGGAGTTCGGCTCCGAACTCGCCCGGGACCTGCAGGTCCGCGGCAACCGCGAGTTCCTGGCCCAGGCGCTCGCCAATATTCTGGACAACGCGGTGAAGTACACGCCGGTTGGCGGCGCCATCATGCTGCGCGTGCGTCGCCGCTCGTCCGGAGAGATCGAGTTTTCCGTCACCGACACCGGGCCGGGCGTGCCGGACGAGGACCGCGCGCGCGTCGTGGAACGTTTCGTACGTCTGGAAAACAGCCGTAGCGAGCCCGGTTCCGGCCTGGGGCTGTCGTTGGTGGCGGCCGTGGCCGAGGCCCACGGCGGCCGGCTGGAGCTATCGGAAGGCCCCGGCAAGGTCGGCGACATGGGACCGGGCCTGCGGGTCGCGTTGATCCTGCCGCGCGCCTGACATCACGAAGCTCATAGTGAAATCTCCACAGCCGCGCGGCTAAAGTCATGGTGATGACTCAGCTCGTGGATTCGCTGCGCCCCTGCGGCCCGATCGCAGACCCGAAAGCCGCCGACCGGGCGCGCAACGTGCTGGCCGAGGCGGCGGCGCGCGATGGTTGGGAGCCGCTGCTCGAAAAGGCGTGGCCGGCCTTGGCGCCCGTGTTCGGCGCCTCGCCTTATCTCACCAGCCTGGCGCGGCGCGATACGGGGCGTCTGCGCGAACTGCTGGAAAGCGATCCCGCCGCGCGTTTCGAAGATCTGCTCGCCCGGACCGCCGCCCACGGCGCCTCTGACTGGGAAACCGCCAAGGCCGGCCTGCGCAAGCTGAAGGCCGAGGCGCACCTGCTCATCGCCCTGGCCGATCTCGGCGGGGTCTGGGACCTGGATGCGGTGACCGGCTCGCTGACGCGTTTCGCCGACGCCGCGCTCGCCGCCGCCCTCACCGTGGCCGCACAGGCCGAACTCGAGGCCGGGCGCCTGACGCGGCTGGGCTCGGGCGAGGAAGGGCCCGTGCCGGGCTGGTTCTGCATCGCCATGGGCAAGCACGGCGCGTACGAGCTCAACTATTCCAGCGATATCGACATTTCGGTCTTCTACGAACCGGAGGCCTTGCCGCTGGCCGAGGGCGTCGAGACCCAGGCTTTCGCGGTGCGCCTCACCCATCGATTGGCCGAACTGATGCAGGACAAGACCGGCGACGGTTACGTCTTTCGGGTGGACCTGCGCCTGCGTCCTGATCCGTCCTCCACGCCGCCAGCCGTGCCGGCGCCTGCGGCCTTCGATTATTACGAGAGCGTCGGCCAGAACTGGGAACGCGCCGCCTTCATCAAGGCGCGGGCCGCGGCGGGCGATGTGCGCCGGGGGCGGGCGTTCCTCGATGAGCTTTCGCCGTTCATCTGGCGCAAGAACCTGGACTTCGCCGCCATCGCCGACATCCATTCGATCAAGCGCCAGATCCACGTCCACAAGGTCGATGACCGGCTCGCTGCGAAGGGCATGGATCTGAAACTCGGCCGCGGCGGCATCCGTGAGATCGAGTTCTACGTCCAGACCCAGCAACTCATCCTCGGCGGCCGACACCCCGAACTGCGCTCGCCCCGCACCCTGGACGCGCTGCGGGCGCTGGAGGCCGCAGGCCATGTTTCGAGCCAGGCCGCGGCCGAGCTCTCGGAAGCCTATGTCCAACTGCGCGCAGTCGAGCATCGCATCCAGATGCTGGCCGATGAGCAGACCCATCGCCTTCCGGAGTCCGACGCCGAGCGCAAGCGCGTCGCCGCGCTCTACGGCTACGATCGCGTGCGCAGCTTTGACGCCGCCATCGAGAAGATCCTCAAGACCGTCAACCGGCGCTACGGCGAGCTTTTCCCGGACGAGGAGGCGCTGTCGTCCCGCTTCGGCAGCCTGATCTTCACCGGCGTGGACGACGACCCGGAGACGCTCGCCACCCTGGCGCGGATGGGTTTTTCCAATCCGGCCCTGGTTTCCCAGACCATCCGCTCCTGGCACCACGGCCATATCCAGGCGACCCGGACCGAGCGTGGGCGCGAACTGTTCACGCGCTTGGCCCCGCGCCTGCTGGAGGCCGCCCAGGCGACGGGGGCGCCGGACGCCGCCTTCAACCGCTTCGAGGCTTTCTTCTCCAAGCTGACCTCGGGCGTCCAACTCCAGTCGCTGTTCCTCGCCCAGCAGAAGTTGTTCGAACTGATGGTGCAGGTCATGGCCTTCGCGCCGCGCCTGGCCAACACCTTGGCCCGACGGCCTGCCGCCCTCGATGCGCTGCTCGACGGCGCCTTCTTCGCCCAGATCGACAGCGAGGAAGACCGGAACGTCATGGCCGTGGCGCTGTCTCAGGCCGACGGCTTCGAAGAGGTGATGGACGCGGTCCGCAGGGTGCATCGCGAACAGGCCTTCCGCGTCGGGGTCCAGGTGATGAGCGGCGCGGCCAGCGCCGAGATGGCTGGTCGGGCGTTCGCCGATCTCGCCGACATCTGCATCGAAGTTCTGGCGCCGGCCGCCCTGGCCGAGGCCAAGCGCATCGGCGGCGACTTCGAGGGCGAGGTGGCCGTCATCGCGCTGGGCAAGTGCGGGTCTCGGGAGATGAGCGCCGGTTCGGACCTCGACCTGATGACGCTCTATCGCTCCGCCGACCCGGCCGAGACGTCGACGATCAAGGGATGGAGCGCGGACGTCTTCTACGGCCGCTTCACCCAGCGCCTGATCGCCGCCCTTTCCACCCCGACTGCGGAAGGCGGGCTTTATGAAGTCGACATGCAGCTTCGGCCTTCGGGCACCAAGGGGCCGGTGGCGGTCAGCTTCGCGGCGTTCGAGGACTATTATGAGCGTGAGGCCGAAACCTGGGAGTTCCTGGCGCTGACCCGCGCCCGGGTGGTCTGGTCCAGCACACCCGCTTTCGCGGCCGATGCGGCCTTGGCGATCGAGACAGCGCTGCGCCGACCGCGCGATCGCAAGCGCACCGCCGCCGACGTCCTGGAGATGCGTGACCTGATGGCCCAGGAGCGCCCCCCCAAAGGCGAGTGGGACCTGAAGCTGTCGCCGGGCGGCCTGGTCGACATCGAGTTCGCCGCCCAGTTCCTGCAACTAGCCCATGCCGCCGACGGCGGGCCCTTGCGTCAGAACACCGCCGAAGCCCTGGCCGCCTTCGAAGGCCTGGCCCCGGCCGACGCCCTGGCGGCGCTGCAGAAGGCCTGGACCCTCCAGCAGAACCTCACCCAACTGCTCAAGGTCGCCCTCGGCGACAACGGCGATCCGACGGCGGAGCCGAAGGCGTTCCGCACCCTGCTGGCGCGGGCGGGCGGATTGCGCGACTTCCGTAGCCTGACGCCGAAACTGAACACCGCGAGAGCGGCCGCCCACGAAGCCTATCGGAAGATCGTGCGCGCCTGAGCGACGGAAATTGACGTCGACCGCGTTCAACCTCTCGGAAGCACGTCCGAAAGGTTCGGCATGAAGGTTCTCGCGGTCACGGCTGTCATGATGCTGGTCTCCGGCCTGGCTCACGCCCAGGCTCCCAGCCTTGATCCCGCCGGGGACGGTCGGGTGTCGCTCGATGCGTTCATCAAGGCGGAAAACGACGCCATGCTTGGCCGGCTGGACGCCGACGGCGACGGCAGGATTTCGAAGGCCGAGATGAAGCCTGTGGCCGATCGGGCGCCGGAAGGCTCCGATCGCGAGGGTCGGCTGGAACGGATGTGGGCGCGCTCGGACCTCAACGGCGACGGCTTCATCGATCGTGCGGAGCTTGACGCGGGAGCGAAGCAACGCTTCGAGAGGCGTGACGCGAACAAGGATGGCTGGTTGACGGGGGACGAACTCTCGGGCCAGGGCCGAGTCCGTGGCAGACCTTGACGACAGGCTTGTGTCGACGCCGGCCGAGGTGAGGCTTGGAGGATCCCGACGAGGAACTGCTGGCGCGTGTCGGGCAGGGCGACCCTGCGGCCGTTCGCGCGCTCATGGGCCGCAAGCTGCCAAGGGTGCTTGCGCTCGCCAATCGCATGCTCGGCGATCCGACCGAGGCGGAGGATGTCGCCCAGGAGACCTTCCTGCGCGCCTGGAAGCAGGCCGCGCAGTGGAAGCCCGGCCAGGCGCGCTTCGACACCTGGCTGCACCGGGTGGCGCTCAAC